>JAAURZ010000011.1 GCA_012031955.1 Bacteroidia bacterium | reverse complement strand
GTTCCAGAAGTTTGCTTGTTGCGGCATTGCTGCACTCATCAGCAGGGAGCAGATCAAGAAGAAGCGCATCATGCCGGGCAAAGTAAAAAGAAATCAATTACTCCGCCTCTCAATTTGACAGGCGGTATGCGTTTCTGACCCACTAAATATTCACCACAAACGTTTGAATTGAGTCGCCAAAGCGGGAATTTTGCAGAGAACAAAAACACCGGCTATATGTCGTTTCTATTTGACTCTTTTGAGAACTGGAAGAAATACAGCGATGACAAAGCGTTATCGCTCGTGGAAGTGGTGATGGAGTATGAACGCGTACAAAAAGGCCGGACCGATGGAGATATCCTGAGCGGACTGTCTAAGGCTTGGGAGGTGATGAAGGACGCGGTCAGGACCGGGCTTGAGGAAGACATGAAGTCGCGATCGGGAATGATCGACAACGGGGCGAAGAAAGTTTATCGATATCCCAAGGCGGTGCTGTCGAAAGAGTTTCAGCAACTCATCGCACGGGCGTTGGCGGCGAAGGAAGTGAATTCGTGTATGGGCAGAGTTGTGGCTGCGCCCACGGCCGGCGCGAGCGGCATTATGCCGGGCGTGCTGTATACCCTGCAGGAAATCCACGAAATAGACGACAAGAAAATAGTGGAGGCGATGCTGCTTGCCGCCGGCATTGCGCTTATTATGGAACAGCGCGCGTCCATCGCGGGCGCGGTGGGTGGCTGCCAGGCCGAAACGGGCACAGCCGCCGCCATGGGCGCCGGCGCCATCGTATACTGCCTGGGCGGCGACACAAACCAGATATTCAATGCGGTGGCAGTTACTGTTCAGTGCATGCTCGGCCTGGTATGCGACCCCGTCGCCGGCCTCGTGGAAGTGCCTTGCGTGGTGCGCAACGCCAGTGCTGCCGCCATCGCCAACAGCTCAGCACAGATTGCGCTCGCCGATGTAGACAGTGTGATTCCCGTTGACGAGGTTGTGGAGGCCATGGGCGAGATAGGAGCAAGCATGGAGACGCGATACAAAGAGACGGCCCTCGGCGGGCTTGCAGCTACCAAAACTGGTCAGGCCATTGCGAAGCGCGTGCTCATACGCGATATTGAAATGCTACCCGATGAGCCCCTGTGACAAGGGTCGCATAAAATCAGGGAACACCTTGTTGCCAAACACATACACGATCACCGAAAAAACGATCGACCAGAACGACGCGCTGATGAACATGTAGAATATAAGTTTGTCGCGCGGCGTGCCGAAGCTCACGGCGAGCAGGGTGCCACCGATCGGCGTAAGGAACACGGGCGTGAGCGCGGCAACTCCCACCAATCCATACTTTTTCCAAATTCCCACAAACTTCCGGTTGCGTTCAGAGAAGCGCTTGCGCTTGGGGAAGTACCGATTAAGAACTTTGACGCGTATCCAGTCGCCAAAAAAATGTAAAAGCCACTACCACCGTCATCATTCCGGCCACCGTTGTGAGAATGGTGGTGGTGAGTGTAAGCTTTGCCGCGTAACCGCCCACCGGACCAAATATGAATTTGATCATACTTGAAAAGTAAACCGGAATTGCTTTCACTATTTCTTCCCACATAACACGGTGCCCATCTCGCACCCAATATTTAGTCTACAGCTTTTCTCCGAAACTCAAATCGCCCGCATCGCCAAGGCCGGGTACAATATAAAACTTGTCGTTCAATCGCTCGTCAATAGCCACCGTCCAAATATCGAAAGGCACGGGCATGTTCTTTTCAATGTGGTTTATACCGTCGGGCGCTGCGACTAACGCCGCGATATACACCTTGCGGGGCCGCCCGCGTGCAAGCAGCGACTGAACCGACCGGGTGAAAGACAAGCCCGTGGCCAGCATCGGGTCGATCAACAATACGTCGCGACCTTCCAGCGACGGAGTCGCAAGATAATCCAGGTTTATTGTAACAGCCTCGCCTCCCTCCTTCCGGTACGCCCCGATAAACCCGCACGGCGACTGGTCAAACACGTCCAGAAAGCCATTGAAGAATGGAAGGCCGGCGCGCAACACCGTGATAAGCACGGGCAGCGAGGCGGGTACATCAACCTCGGTCTGTGCCAAAGGTGTTTCCACCACACTTTTCGTGTAGGTCAATTGTTTGGAAATTTCGTACGCCAGAATGAACCCCATTCGCTCCATGTTGCGGCGAAACCTCGAAGGGTCGCGCTGCAGCGCCTTGTCCCGTACTTCCGACAGGTACTGCTTTACCACGGAGTTCTGATCGCTCAAATTGAAAACCATAATAATGTTGATAACTTCCTGATAATTTAACTAAAATTCGCGTGCGTATCGCGGCCAGCGCCATGGGCCTCGACAAATCACAAACTGCTGCCCCGCCAGCTGAAATGGTCATGCACAATTGTTCACCCAACAACATGATAATATACCCGGCCATTCCATGCGACGGTAAAAATCATACGCATTCCCGATGAAACTATTAAAGCAACTCTGCGAAATTCACGCACCCTCTGGTAACGAAGGGAAGATGACCAAATTCCTTCTCAACTACATTAATAAAGAGAAGAAGCACTGGAATTATCAACCGGAAATTTTCGCCGGCGACTATCTTCAGCATTGCATTGTGCTGAAATTCGGAAATCCGCGAACCGCCATTTTTGCCCACATCGACTCCATCGGTTTTACCGTTCGCTACTTCAATCAGCTTTTACCCATCGGCAGTCCCGATGCCGAAATGGGCGCTACGCTGGTAGGTGAAGACAGCCTTGGGAAAATCGCGTGTCAACTCGAGTACGATAAGGAAAATCACGCCTTCTATTCATTTGGGAGAACGATTGAACGCGGCACCGACCTCACTTACAAAATTGATTTCCGCGATACGCGCTCATATGTGCAGTCAGCATACCTCGACAACAGGCTCGGTGTGTACAACGCCTTGAAAGTGGCTGAAAAAATGAAAGACGGTATCATCGTTTTCTCCTGCTGGGAAGAACATGGCGGCGGGTCGGTGCCTTACCTCATACGTTTTATAGCGGAGAACTGGAACGTGCAACAAGCCCTCGTGAGCGACATCACCTGGGTGTCGGATGGTGTGTTGCCGGGCAAAGGCGTCGCCATATCAATGCGCGACCGTAACATTCCACGACGCGCCTACATCGAAAAAATCATCGGTGTTGCTCGCAAGCACAAAATCGATCATCAACTCGAAGTGGAGGGAATGGGCTCAAGCGACGGCCGCGAGTTGCAGGTATCGCCATACCCCATCGACTGGTGTTTTGTGGGAGCGCCCGAACAAAACCCGCACACGCCACATGAGAAGGTTCACAAGCACGATATTGCTACCATGATCCGACTTTATGAAAAGCTCATGAAAGACCTGTAACAGAAAACTAACTCCATATTTCACATATCATCCATTCAGTTTCCCAAATCATGCAACAAACCCGAAGAGATTTTATCAAAGCATCCGCCGTTGCAGGCGCTGCGTTCACCATCCTTCCAGCCACTGCAGTGTTAGGCGAACAGTCAAAACAAAAAGCCAGGCTTGGATTTATCGGCGTTGGCCTCCGCGGGCAAAATCATCTTGAACTGGCGCTCCGCAGAAGCGACGTTGATGTGGTGGCCATCTGCGACGTTCAGCCACGCATGATCGACATGAGCAAAGACCTGATTAAAAAGTCTGGCAAGCCGATGCCTACCGTTATCATAGATGGCCCTTATGGGTATCGTCATATGCTAGGCAACAAAGACATCGATGCAGTGGTGATAGCGACACCCTGGGAGTGGCATACCGTTATGTGCCTTGAGGCGATGCGCGCCAAAAAATATGTGGGCTGCGAAGTAATCACCGGCATGACCATTGAAGAATGCTGGGACCTTGTACACACCTCTGAACTCACCGGCATGCCATTGATGATGCTGGAGAATGTATGCTACCGTCGCGATGTAATGGCCGTGCTCAACATGGTGCGCCAGGATGTGTTTGGAGAAATTGTACACCTGCAGGGCGGCTACCAGCACGACTTGCGTGAGGTAAAATTCAACGACGGCAAAAATCCGTACGGCGGAGGCGTAGAGTTTGGCGAGAAAGGTTTTTCAGAAGCGCAATGGCGCACCGAACACTCCGTGATACGCAACGGCGATCTCTACCCCACCCATGGCATTGGACCGTTGGCAATGATGATCGACATCAACCGTGGCAATCGCTTTACGCAACTCGTATCCTATGCGAGCAAGTCGCGCGGCCTGCACAACTATATCGTGAAGAAGGGAGGCGCGGGCCATCCGAACGCCGGCGTGGAATTCAAACTCGGAGACATCGTAACAACCATGATCTCGTGCACCAATGGCGAAACCGTTTTATTGCAGCACGACACCAACCTGCCGCGCCCCTACTCACTGGGATTCCGCGTACAGGGCACCAATGGACTTTGGATGGATGTGAACAAGTCTATTTATATAGAGGGCTCAAGCGCCAAGCCGCACCAATGGGAAGACGCTCAATTGTGGCTCGAAAAATACGATCATCCTTTGTGGAAGAAATATGGCAACGACGCTGCCGGCGCCGGTCATGGCGGCATGGATTGGTTCGTGCTCAATGCCTTTGTCGAATCGGTGAAACGGAAGGTACAGCCACCGCAGGATGTGTATGATGCAGTCACCTGGAGCGCCATTACACCCTTGTCGGAGACCTCGATCAGGCTGGGTGGCGAGACTGTAGAGTTCCCCGATTTCACCGCAAGCCAGTGGATGTTCAAAGAAAATAATTTCGCGTCAGACGACACGTACTAGCGTGCTGCTATCTTTTCGGCAGCCAGATTTGCAAATTCTCCTATCTTTGCGTCCCGAAATTACCCTTGGGGCATGAAGATCAAAGAACTGGAGTTCAGAAAATTTATTACTGAAAAGAAAGTCCTTGAAAAGGTGGCGGAACTAGGCCGGCAGATCAACCACGACTATGATGGTAAAACGCCGGTATTGTTGCCCATCCTGAACGGCTCGTTCATGTTCGCATCGGACCTCGCCAAGCACATCACCATTCCAGCGCGTATCTCGTTTGTAAAAATATCTTCATACCAGGGCGTGCAGAGTTCAGGCCAACTCAAGACGTTGATTGGCCATGAAGAAAGTCTTTTCAACCAAGACATACTTATTGTGGAAGATATCGTGGATACCGGTCTCACATTGCAGAAGATCATAGAAGAGCTGCGGTCGTTGGGTACAAAATCGGTCGAGGCCATTGCGCTGCTGCGAAAGAAACCCGCGCGCGAAAAGCAGGTAGATGTAAAGTACGTTGGCTTTGACATTGAGGAAGAATTTGTGCTGGGCTACGGCCTTGACTACGACGGTTTGGGCCGCAACCTGCGGGACATTTACAAGGCCGACCTGTCGAAAGTAGATTCGTGATTCATTATATTCGTTGCTGCTTAAACAACTTAATCCATCCATTAACCAACAGACCATGACTAACATTATCCTGTTCGGCCCTCCCGGCGCTGGTAAAGGAACACAGAGCGCCAAGCTGATTCAGAAATATGAATTACTCCACATCTCCACGGGCGATCTC
Organism: Bacteroidia bacterium; assembly: GCA_012031955.1. The sequence goes on along the minus strand of JAAURZ010000011.1, from coordinate 7,785 downwards.
TTCCGTCAACACCTCAAAGAGGGCACACCCCTTGGCAAACTTGCCCGGGAGTATATGGACAAAGGAAATCTGGTGCCTGACAAAATCGTGATCGACATGGTGGATGAAAAAATCAAAAGCAACCCTTACGCGAAAGGCATCATCTTCGACGGCTTCCCGCGCACCACACCGCAGGCCGAAGCACTCGATACATTGCTTTCCGCCAATGGCACGCCCATCAACCTATTGGTTGAACTGGTGGTGCCCGAAGCCGAGCTAAAGGCGCGATTGGCATCGCGCGCCATCAAAGAGAACCGCCCCGACGATGCCAAGCCAGAAGTAATCGAAAATCGCATTGCGGTATACAAAGCAGAGACGGTGGCAGTGGCCGACTACTACAAGCACAAAAAGAAATACGGCTCGGTAATCGGAGTTGGTGAAATAGACGACATCTTCGAAAACATCTGCCGCGAAATTGATACCTCCCTTTTAAGCAAATAAACTTGTGTCGTCGCCCAACTTCATTGACTACGTAAAATTCAATTCACGCTCCGGGCGCGGCGGCGCAGGATGCCTGCATTTCCATCGCGAAAAATTCAACCCCAACGGCGGCCCCGACGGCGGCGACGGCGGGCGTGGAGGGCATGTCATTCTGCGTGGCAATTCACAACTGTGGACGTTGCTCCACCTTAAGTATCGCAAACATGTGGTGGCCGAAGACGGCAACCCCGGCGAAAGCCAGAACTGCACCGGCGCAAGTGGCAAAGACGAAATCATCGACGTGCCCCTGGGTACTGTGGCACGCAAGGCGGAAACCGACGAAGTGGTGTGTGAAATAACCGAAGACGGACAAGAATACATACTCACACCGGGTGGCCGCGGCGCGTGGCAACTTGTTCTTCGCCACGGCAACCAACCAGGCGCCACAACATGCGCAACCAGGCGAATCGGGCACAGAAGAATGGGTGGTGCTCGAACTCAAGCTGCTCGCCGATGTAGGTCTCGTAGGGTTTCCCAACGCCGGCAAGTCGACACTGCTCTCGGTGATGTCGGCGGCAAAACCAAAAATTGCCGACTATGCATTCACCACACTCACACCCAACCTTGGCGTTGTCGCCTACCGCGACGACAAGTCTTTTGTAATGGCCGACATCCCAGGCATCATTGAAGGCGCCGCCGAAGGCAGGGGGCTGGGCATCCGGTTTCTGAGGCACATCGAGCGCAACTCCCTGCTGTTATTCCTCATCCCCGCCGATGCCGACAACATCGACCGATCATATCAAATACTACTCAACGAACTTCGCAAGTACAACCCCGAACTGCTCGACAAGAAAAGGATACTCGCCATCTCGAAGTCAGACATGCTGGACGACGAGCTGATGGAGGCGCTCCGGGCGGAGATACCCAAAGAGATTCCGAGTCTGTTCATTTCGGCCGTCACCAACCAGGGCATCGCAGCGTTGAAGGACCTGATTTGGAAACACCTGCAATGATAACTTGCAGTGCCATTATGACACCTGCACATAATTGGCAAAATTATTGACCCCATGCAGGCAAATTGACGTGTGTAACACCATATTCATGGAAAAAAAAGTAGAAAAAGATAACGACCTGGAACAAAACGAAGAGCAATTGTCCGAAGGCCAGCCCCGCGCGGAAGCGCCTGAGAGGTGTCTGACCTGGAAGGAATGACAGCGGGAGCGAAAGCAGAACAATCTCTGAAAGCCGAATTGGCAGCTACGAAAGACAAGTACCTGCGGCTGTACTCAGAATTTGAAAATTTCCGCCGTCGCACTTCGAAAGAGAAAATTGAGATGATCCAGACCGCGAGCGAGCAAGTACTGAAAGCGATGCTGCCCGTGCTCGATGACTTTGAGCGCGCCGAAAAAGCATTGGAAAGTCAGAACACCGACGTCGAGGGCTTCGCGCTCATTCATAATAAGTTCAGAAGAATACTGGAACAGAACGGCGTAAAAGTGATGGACTTGAAAGCAGGCTCCGACTTCGACGCCGACTTTCAGGAAGCCATTACCCAAATACCCGCTCCGGAAGAAAAGTTGAAAGGGAAGGTGGTAGACGTGGTAGAGAAAGGCTACCTGCTCAATGATAAAGTGATTCGCTTTGCCAAGGTAGTCGTTGGCAACTAAACAAACCCTCATGGCCGAAAAGAGAGACTATTACGAGATTTTAGGAGTAAACAAGACAGCCACCCCGGAGGAAATAAAAAAGGCTTACCGCAAGGTGGCCATCCAGTTTCACCCCGATAAGAATCCTGGCAACAAGGAGGCGGAAGAAAAATTTAAGGAGGCGGCCGAGGCGTACGAAGTACTGAGCAATACCGACAAGCGGGCGCAATATGACCGCTTCGGACACGCGCGGCCCGGTAATGGCGGCTATGGCGGTCAGCACATGAACATGGATGACATCTTCAGCCAGTTTGGAGACATCTTCGGTGGAGGCAGCCCGTTCGACAGCTTTTTCGGTGGGGGCACAGGCCCGCGCCGGCGTCAGCGCAAAGGCTCGAACCTGCGTATCAAGTTGAAATTGTCGCTGGAAGAAATTGCCAACGGCGTTGAGAAAAAATAAAAGTGAACCGGCTAATTCAGGCCGACGGCGTCACTTTCAAAACCTGCCAGCAGTGCCAGGGTGCGGGACAGATAAAACGTGTGGTTAATACGATGCTTGGCCAGATGGTTTCGGCGTCGACGTGCCCCGCATGTAACGGCTCCGGCCAGGTGATAGACAAGCGCCCTTCCGGCGTCGACAATTCCGGCCTGGTTTCGAAGGAAGAGGTAATCACCGTGAAAATTCCGCCGGGCGTAGGCGAAGGCATGCAACTGTCTATGTCGGGCAAGGGCAACGAAGCCCCGGGTGGCGGCATCGCAGGCGATCTTTTGATTCTGATTGAAGAACAGGAAGACGCACACCTGAAACGCGACGGCAATAACCTGGTGTTCGATCTCTATATCAGTTTTATCGACGCCGCCCTGGGCGCCAATGTAGAAATACCGTCGGTTGGCGGTCGCGTGAAAATCAAGCTTGACCCCGGCACGCAAAGCGGAAAAATACTCAGGCTGAAAGGAAAGGGACTTAAAGACGTTAACGGCTACGAAACAGGCGACCAACTGGTGTACGTAAACGTATGGACCCCGAAAAAACTGACATCGGAAGAGCGCGCCAAACTTGAAAGTCTGCGCGATTCGGTCAACTTCGAACCCAAGCCCGAAGCCCACGAAAAGGGCTTTTTCGACCGCATGAAGGAGTTTTTCAACTAGCCGCGTTTCCGGACACAGCGACCACTCAGTAGGAATTTTCGTGCAAATTGTGTGAAAACCTTACCTGTTGTAACCAAATGAGTTATGACTCGTAAAGAAGTAACATGCGGAGAAAAGTTTGGCTAACAATCGTTTGGGTAGCACTGGGAGGGGTGGCAGCAGGCCAGATTAAACGACAGTTCACGGTAGAAAATGCGCCTTCCTGCGAGATTGTAAAGCTCCGCCTCAAATCCAACAGCGGCAACTGCTACATCAAGCCGAGCCAAAATTCCGAAATCCTTAATGTCTACAGCAACCAGGACGCTGACGCGTATTCCCACAATTTCACTAAAGAAGTAGTAGGAAAGACCTGCGAAGTAAACCTTTCCCTGGAAGAAAACCGGGCCAATGGCCTGGGTCAAACTATTTCAACCCGTTTCTTCGGCACGTCCGAACCCTCCAGCAATACCATCTGGAAGATGTACTTAACAGAGTCTACCCCCTACCAGCTCGAACTGAACTACGGCGTAGGCAACGCCAACGTGGACCTTTCCGGTTTGGCCATCCAAAACCTCAAGATCAACACCGGCAGCGCCGACGTGGTGATCGGGTATAACTCGCTCGGCAACCAGGTGGAAATGGATTCGCTCACGATTAAAGTAGATCTCGGCTCCATCAAAGTCAAAAACCTCAACCTCTCGCGCTCGCGGCACGTACTGGCCGACGTCGGCTTTGGCAACATGCTGCTCGACTTCAGTAATCAACCTGTGGCCAGCAATCACATCAAAGGCAGCGTGGGAGCGGGCACTCTGGTTATTGTGCTTCCGAACCCCGACATACCGGTACTGGTGAAAATCCATGACTCGTGGCTGTGCAGCGTTACAATGCCAAAGGGGCTCAAGAAAATTGGCGACAATACATTTGCCAGCCAAACCTACACAGCCGACGCCACCAACGCCCTCACGTTCGACTTGGACGTATCCATGGGCAAGATCATCTTCAAAGAAAAGTAGTTTCTTCACGGCCTGGCCACATCTCTGCTTTCAAAATTTAGTCATCCCGTAATTCCTGCTTACCTTTTGATACTAATCTAAGTGTCAATAAAAAACTAAGCAGTGGAAGCATTAACCGCCAGCAATGTTACCAAGCGCTACACCAACCATCTTGCGCTTGATGACGTGACCCTCACCATTCCGGAGAAGAGCATCTTCGGTCTGCTTGGCCCCAACGGCGCCGGCAAAACAACGCTCATTCGTATTATCAATCAGATCATCAACGCCGATAGTGGCGAGATCAAGGTATTCGGCGAAAGCTGAAGCCCGATCACGTCGGCACGATCGGCTACCTGCCCGAAGAGCGCGGCCTATACAAAAAGCTCAAGGTGGGCGACCAGTTGGTCTACTTTGCGAGGCTCAAAGGTCTCGGCAAAAAGGAGGCGCTGGAACGAAGCAAGCACTGGCTTAAAAATTCGAAATCACCGACTGGTGGAGCAAAAAAGTAGAAGATCTCAGCAAAGGCATGGCCCAGAAAATCCAGTTCATCAGCACCGTGATGCATGAGCCGAGACTGATAATACTCGACGAACCTTTTTCAGGGTTTGACCCGGTTAACGCGCAGTTGATAACCGAAGAGATCATGGGACTGCGCGACCGCGGCTGCACCGTTATTTTCTCCACGCACCGCATGGAGACCGTGGAGAGTCTCTGCGATCATATAGCACTCATCAACAAATCGAAAAAAATTCTCGAAGGCCCCAAGAAACAGGTAAAGGATGAGTATCGCACCAACACGTTCATCGTTGAACATAGGGGCAACAACATCGTGCTGCCGTCGGAACGATACACGGTGCTCCAACAGCGAACAATTGAAGACAACCTTCACCAAAGCACCATCAGGATAGTAGGCCAGCAAGGCCCGAACGACCTGATCAGGGAACTAACCAACCACACCGAAGTACACAGCTTCGTAGAAAAAGTACCGACAATGAGTGAGATCTTTATCACCCTAGTGAAAGGAGGAAGCGATGAATAAGGTATTGCTTATCATCCAGCGTGAGTTTTTAAACCGCGTTCAGAAAAAATCATTTTTAGTCGCCACCATATTCCTGCCGCTTATTTTCCCGGCCATCATGGCGGTACTGGTTTACGTAGCTGTTGAACAAAAGAAGAACGCTGAAAAAGAGGTGATCCACTATGTGGATGAAAGCGGTCTGTTCGCACCCGACACTGCGAAGTTCATTTCAAACAATTCAACGGCCCCATCAACGACGCATTGGCGGCCTTCGACAAGGATGAAAGTTTCGGACTGCTCTACATTCCGAAGATTGACATTGCCAACCCGAACGGCGTAACGCTATATACACGCGTGAACCCAAGCCCCAACGACGTGGGCGACCTGGAGTCGTTGCTTGAAAACCGCATCCGCGACCTGAAGATGGAGAAGTACCACGTCGACCAGACGCTGCTCGACAGCCTGAAGACCAATGTAAACATTACCACCACCAAGCGCACCGCGGGTGGCAAGGAAGAGTCGGCCGACTCGCGCATACTGTTTGGTGTGGGCATGGCGTCCGGCATTCTCATGTACATGTTCATTTTTATCTACGGCGCGCAAATCATGCAGGGCATCATCGAAGAGAAAACCAGCAAGGTGGTTGAAATTGTGGTGTCGTCTGTAAAACCATTCCAACTCATGCTTGGCAAAATTATCGGACTTGCCTCGGTGGGCCTCCTGCAATTTCTCATATGGATCGTACTGATCAGTACGTTGTCGACGCTGGTGCTGAGTTTTTCGGACTTCAAATGCCGCAACAGGAAGTAGCCGACATGGGAGCCGCAACCCAGGGAGCCGAGGGCATGGCGTTCCTCAAAGTATTCAGCCAGATACCGTTTGGCCGTATGGTGTTCTTCTTCCTCTTTTTCTTTCTCGGCGGGTACCTGCTCTACGGCGCGTTGTTTGCCGCTGTAGGTTCTTCGGTCGACAGCCCGGCGGAAGCACAACAGTTCATGTTCCCCATCACCATTCCCATGCTGATTTCTTACTTCGGATTGTTCACCTTTATTCTCAACGATCCGCACGGCTCGGTAAGCGTATGGCTGTCGATCATTCCATTCACATCACCAATTGCCATGATGGGCCGCGTGGCATTCGGCGTGCCCGACTGGCAGATGGCACTCAGCATGGTGCTTCTCATTGCCGGCTTTATGGGTACCACCTGGGTTGCTGGACGCATATACAGAGTGGGCATACTTATGCATGGCACCAAAGTAAACTACAAGGTATTGGCCAAGTGGTTTATGATGAAAGCCTGATAACGACATAACACTTGACAGACTATGGACCGGATGATAACATCATCCGGTTTTTTTTATCTATTTTGAAGTGCCCATGGCTAAAAAGTCCATCCCGTCCACGGAATTCTATCAACACAACCCGCAACTGAAGTGGTTTGTGCTGGCCATTTCGTTTCTTATCAGCGTAAGCTCTATTTACTACACAAACATACTGGTAAACCAGCTCAAGAAAAGGGAACGGCAACAGGTGCAACTTTTTGCCAAAGCCATTGAGTACACCCTCAACGACGATCTCAATACGAACATCCTTTTTGTATCCGAAGAGATCATCAACAAAAACAATGCGGTGCCAACCATCCTGGTTGATGAGCAAACCAACCAGATACTGACCTATCGAAACATCGATGTCGACTCGTCGATGTCTGCCAAAGCGGTCGAACGAAAACTGCGCGCCGAAATAGCCCGACATTGGCCGACACCTACGAACCAATAACGATCCTGCTGCAAGACCCCTCTAACCCGACGAGATCTTTCCAAAACGCAAAAACTGTTTTACAAAAATTCATTCCTGCTCACCCAACTTACTGCGTACCCATACATCCAGTTGTCGGTGATCGCCATCTTCGGTTTTATCAGCGCGCTGGCTTTTAACTATTCGAAGGCGGCGGAACAAAATCGTGTGTGGGTGGGTCTTGCCAAGGAAACAGCTCACCAATTGGGAACACCCCTTTCGTCGTTAATGGCCTGGATGGAAGTGCTTCGGGACGATCCGCAGATGAAAGCCGGCGTGGTTGAAGAGCTTGAGAAAGACATTCACAAACTTACGATTGTGACGGAGCGCTTCTCAAGCATAGGCTCCAGGCCGGTGCTGAAGCAGGAGAACGTGGTGGCTCTTGTAAATAATGTGGTCAACTACCTTCGCGCCCGGGTGTCTGCCAAGATTCGGATAGAGGTGTATACACTGTCGGACAATATTACCGCAGATGTGCACACGCCGCTGTTTGAATGGGTGCTGGAAAACCTGATCAAGAATGCCGTCGATGCAATCGGCGCGTCGGGCACTATTTCAATCAAGATAATGCGCGGCAGCGAAGGCCGCGTGTTCATTGACGTGTCGGACACCGGCAAAGGTATACCGCGGTCTAAAATGGCAATGGTTTTTCGCCCAGGATTTACCACAAAAAAGCGCGGCTGGGGATTGGGACTTACCCTGGCTAAAAGAATCATAGAGACTTATCACAGCGGCAAAATTTTTCGTG
>JAAURZ010000010.1 GCA_012031955.1 Bacteroidia bacterium | reverse complement strand
TTGCGCGATTTCTATCTGTCGACCGTCAGCAATCGCATGAACGAGATCATGAAAGTGCTGACGATCATCGCCACCATTTTCATTCCGCTGAGTTTCATCGCGGGGGTGTATGGCATGAACTTCGACGTTATGCCTGAGCTGTCGTGGCGGCTGGGCTACCCCTTTGTGTGGGGCATAATGATTTTGATGGTAGGCGCCATGATTGTATACTTCAAACATAAGAAATGGTTTTAAGGCTGTAGCATGATCCTCAACCTTGTACTGCTTTTCGCGGGCTTCATTACACTCATCAAGGGCGCAGACTTTATGGTGAGCGGTGCGTCGTCGCTGGCGAAGCGCCTCAACGTGTCGTCGCTCGTGATAGGCCTTACGGTGGTGGCCTTCGGTACATCGGCGCCGGAACTCACCGTAAACATTTTGAACTCCATGAACGGCCGCAACGAAGCCATCTTCGGAAATGTGATCGGGTCCAACATTTTTAACCTGTTATTTATTCTCGGGTTCACCGGCATGATCTACCCGCTGGTGGTGCAGAAAAATTCCGTAAAGTATGAAGTACCACTTTCGCTCCTCGCCATCCTCGTGCTGTGGCTGCTCGTAAACGACGATATACTTACGGGCTCTGGATTGACGGTACTGAGCAGGGCGGACGCTGTTGGCCTCATGTTCGGCTTTCTCTTTTTTATGTGGTACATCTACCGTTCCATGAAGAGCGGGAATCAAGCCGAAGAGGAACAAATTAGGGAGTACAGCATACCCATGTCGAGTGTGCTGGTAGTGGCGGGCATTGGCATGCTTGTAGGAGGTGGCTACCTTGTTACCGAAAATGCGGTGGCCATCGCGATGCAATTCGGACTCAGCGAAAAACTTATCGGCCTCACCATACTGGCTGTGGGTACATCGTTGCCGGAGCTTGCCACTTGTGTTGTTGCAGCCTACAAGCGGTCTACCGACATCGCCATCGGCAACGTGATAGGCTCCAATATTTTCAACATCTTTTTCATCATGGGCATCAACGGGCTTATAAAACCCGTTCGTTATGTGGCGGTACTCAACGAAGACATCTATGTGCTCATCGCAGGCACGCTCATTCTATTAATATCCATGTTCACGTTTGGCCGCAACAAACTGGATCGCTGGGAGGCGATGCTTTTGTTCATCGGCTACATTGCCTATACTGTTTACCTCGTTTACCGCAATTGATGATAAAGATGGTGCCCCTTGACTGAATGCTCAAGATTTCATTTATCTTAGCATAAACTCCCATCCTGTATGTTGCTAACCCTCTTCCTCCTGCTGATCGGGTTTATCATTCTGATCAAAGGAGCTGACTTCCTGGTTAACGGCGCTTCCTCACTTGCCAAGAAATTCAACATCTCCAACCTCGCGATCGGACTTACCGTGGTAGCCTTTGGTACCTCCATGCCCGAGCTGATCGTGAACATCATCGCCTCTACCAGCGGCAAGAACGATGCAGCCTTCGGCAACGTGGTAGGCAGCAATATTTTCAACCTGATGTTTATATTGGGCATCTGCGGGATGATTACGCCGCTGGTGGTGCAACGCAACACCATTGCCTACGAAGTGCCGATGTCGCTTGTGGCCGCTTTGCTGCTGCTGATTCTTGTGAACGACGTCTTCCTCTTCGATGCCCCGGTTAATGTGTTGTCGACGGTCGACGGATTTATGCTGTTGGGATTTTTCGTGCTGTTCACCTACTACGTATACCGCAGCATGAAGAGCGGCAGCCTCGACGAAGGCGGCGACGTGAAGCAATACACGGTCGGCATTTCCATCGTGCTCACCCTGGTGGGCCTGGGCATTGCTGGTGGGCGGCGGCCAACTCGTGGTTTGACAACGCTGTGAAAATTGCCGAGTACTTCGGCCTTAGCGAACGCCTCATCGGCCTCACCATACTGGCAGCCGGAACCTCGCTGCCCGAGCTGGCCACCTCGGCAGTAGCCGCCTATAAAAAGAACACCGACATTGCCATCGGCAATGTGGTGGGTTCAAATATCTTCAACATCTTTTTCATACTGGGTATTACGAGTCTCATCACGCCTGTAACCTACAACGTAGCCCTCAACTTCGACCTCATCCTGCTGCTTGCAGCCACGGTCGTGCTTATCATCTTCATGTTCACTTTGCACCGCCGCAAGCTCGACCGGTGGGAGGCGTTCATTCTTTTTGTTGGGTACCTGGTCTACACCGGGTATCTCGTCTTCAATGATTAGAATCGCATCGAGCAGGATAAACTGGCACTCGAGGAGCGCACATTGGAAAGCTCCCTATTCTCGCCGTTTCACACCCAGACGTACGGCTCCATACCCGCCGGTTTAAAGATTCGGTGAGGTCTGTGCCTTGCCTTCAGCGTCTTCGCCAGTCAACTCACGGTGATGAGCCTTGCCGGGCGCACAAAAAAAGAGACCCGCTTGCACGGGCCTCATTTTGTTATGCACGTTCCGGAGTATCGGGTTGCCGGTCTGCGCTAAATCTTTTTCTCCAGCTCGGTGATTTTGGCCTGGGCCTCCTGCTTGCCGAGCGACAGCGACTTTTTGTACAACTCGAGGGCTTCGCGAAGGGTTTCCTTTTTCTTTTTGGGAGCCAGCCTGGTGCGGGCCGCCGCCTCTTCCACAGCCTGCGCCCGGGCGAAGTAGGCATCGGCCTCGCTCACCTGCGATTGTACCATCAGTTCCTGGATGCGCGCTTCAATAAGCGCCAGCTCCTGTTGCTTGGCCATTATTTGGGTATCCTTGTCTTCCAGGGTTGCCTGCTGCAGGTCGATGGTCAACATGAGGTTTTCGTTCTCATTACGGTACTTGTCAACCTGCTCTTGCAGCAGCGCAATCTCTTCGGTGCGCGCTTGCAGGTCTTTCTTCAGCTTCGATATGGTGGAGGCATACACGACGCGGTCGACTTTGACTTCTTCAGCTCGGACTCAATGTCGTCGATCTTCTTTTGGGTCTCCTTTACGTAACCATTGATGTCGCGCATGCGCGAAGTATAGTCTTCATAAGTGGTGCCACCCTCGATGTCGATCCGGAGCAGTTGGCGGCTGGCATCGATTGAATCCATCAGAACCCCCACATCCTGCAGGGTGTGGGCCAGCTTCTTGTTGGCTTCAAGTTCCACAGACAGCGAGTCGATTTTGGACTGCATTTGTTCCTTTTCTTTGGTGTCGCAAGCTGCCAGCGCAAGCACAATGGCGGGAACGGCAAGTACAAACTTTTGGTCATAGCGGTTAGGGATGTATTTAGTGTATTGCAAAAATAAACCCCTTTCAGAAGTCATTGCCACGGATTCGAAAATTAATTATCTGCGTCGGCAGGCCTCCGTACAGGCCGATAACCTGTACCGCAACTAATTGCGAAATTGCTTTTGTTATGCTGTAAGGGCCGCTAAATTTGCCCCCGTTTTGAACAAATCCTGAGTTTTTTCATGCCCAAATTAATAACCACGCGCACGCGTATCGCAGACCTGGGCAAACCACGTGTAATTGTCATTGGCGGGGGTTTCGGCGGCCTGGAAGTTGTAAAGGGTCTCCGGGGTCAGAAGGCTCAGGTCGTACTTTTCGACAAGTACAACCACCACTGTTTTCAGCCACTGTTGTACCAGGTGGCCTCGTCTGGGCTCGAGTCGAGCTCGATTGTGATGCCCTTTCGCAAACGATTTGCCGCGCAGCGCGACTTTTACTTTCGCCTGGGAGAAGTCACGTCGATTAAGCCGGAAGAAAACTACATTGAGACGTCTATCGGGGGCATCAAGTACGACTACCTTGTAATCGCCAGCGGCGCCTCCACCAACTACTACGGCTTGAAGGACGTGGAGCAGCATGCCCAGCCAATGAAAACCATTGTCGACGCCATCAAACTGCGTAACGTCATTATCAGGAATTTCGAAAATGCGCTGCTTACCGACGACGCTGAGGCGATGAACAGCCTGATGGATTTTGTGATCGTGGGCGGCGGGCCAACGGGTGTCGAACTCGCCGGGGCATTGGCCGAACTCAAGTCGCATGTTTTCCTAAAGACTACAAAGAGCTTGAGATGAGCCACATGGACATTCACCTGGTGGAGGCAACAGGCAGGCTTCTCAACGGCATGTCTGACAAGGCATCGGAAAAAGCATTGGAGTATTTGCAGAGCATGGGCGTGAAAGTGCACCTGAACTGCGCCGTTAAATCGTACGACGGCTACGAAGTGCTCTTCAACACCGGCGAAAAACTGATCAGTCGCACCCTTATTTGGGCGGCCGGCGTAAAAGGCAAACCCATCGAGGGCATTTCCGCGCAAGCGCTGCACAAAAACGGCCGCATCCTGGTCGATGAGTATAATCGCGTAGTGGGCCACGACAACATCTTCGCCATCGGCGACGCAGCCCTCATGGAAAACATCGACCCCGACTACCCGAAAGGTCACCCCATGATGGCGCCCCCGGCACAACAGCAGGGGCGGCTGGTAGCGAAAAACATCAAAAGTCTTATTAACAAAAGAGCGCTTAAACCGTTCCGTTATTACAACAAAGGCGTAATGGCGACCATAGGCAGAAACAAAGCAGTGGTGGACCTGAAGGCCTTCAGGTCGCAAGGATTCTTTGCATGGTTCATCTGGATGTTCGTGCATTTGATATCACTCATCGGTTTTAGAAACAAGTTTTTTGTCGTGATGAGCTGGTTCTGGAGTTACTTCTCATACGACAAGAGCAATAGACTGATCATCGCCCGCCCGCGCGACGGTGTGAATTAAAAGCATGGAAAATACCAGCGATAAGTTCAGTACCCTTACCACCGCCGGTGTACTTGTCTCACTGGGAATCATTTATGGCGACATCGGCACCTCCCCGTTGTATGTGTTCAAGGCCATTGTAGGCGAACATGAAATTACGGAAGGCCTTGTGTTGGGCGGCTTGTCGTGTGTCTTCTGGACGCTCACGCTTATCACCACGGTGAAGTATGTGTACCTGGCGCTAAACGCCGACAACAAGGGTGAGGGTGGTATCTTCGCTTTGTATGCGCTCGTGCGCCGTTACAAAGCCGGTTGGGTAATCTATCCCGCCATTATAGGTTGCGCCACCCTTATCTCCGACGGTTTCATCACACCCGCCATTTCTGTGTCGTCCGCCATCGAAGGCCTCAAAGTACTTAACCCGCATATCGACGAGCGCACGGTGATCACGATTGTTATCGTCATCCTGGTGGCGCTGTTCGTGTTTCAGCAATTCGGAACCGGCGTGGTGGGGCGCACCTTCGGCCCATTATGCTTGTGTGGTTCACCACCATTGGTGTGTTCGGAATCATGCACCTGAGCGACCAGCCGTCGGTTATCAAGGCACTCAATCCGGCGTACGCCTTTAACCTATTAACCAAATACCCCGGCGGGTTCTGGATTCTCGGCGCCGTGTTTCTCTGTACCACGGGAGCAGAAGCACTATACTCCGACCTCGGCCATTGCGGTAAAGCGAACATACGTGTGGGCTGGGGATTTGTAAAAGTATGCCTGCTGCTGAACTACTTCGGCCAGGGCGCGTGGCTGCTCGACCACGTGGGCACCAGACTCGACGGCCAGATTCCGTTTTTATGCGCTCATGCCTGAGAACTTCCTTATCTTCGGTATCATCATCGCCACCATGGCTGCCATCATCGCGAGCCAGGCGTTGATATCCGGCACGTTTACGCTGGTGAACGAAGCCATGAAACTCAAGCTGTGGCCCGCAACCAAAGTGCGGTACCCCAGCGAGATAAAAGGGCAGATATACATTCCCGCCATTAACTGGATACTGATGCTGGGGTGCATCCTGGTGGTGATCGTTTTCCGGAGCTCCTCTGCCATGGAAGGCGCGTATGGCCTCGCGATCACCTTCGACATGCTTATGACCACGTCGCTGCTGGTGTTTTACTTTTCCATCTCCAAAAAGTCAACGTTCAGGTCAATGGGGCTTGCATCATGTTTTTTCACTGGAGGGCATGTTCCTGGTATCGAACCTCAGCAAGTTTTCGCACGGCGGCTGGTTTACATTTACGATTGCCTTCGTTCTTTTTCATGATCAATGTTTGTGCTCATGCGGGCACGCCAGCTGCGCGACCGTCACACCGAGTTCGTGGATCTGAAGCATTATGTGGGCATGATCCAGGACCTGCAGGCCGACCTCAGTGTGCCGAAAGAGGCAACCAACCTGGTGTACCTGGCCGTAGCCGACAGCAAGCGTTACATTGACTCCAACATCATCTACTCGATTTTTAAGAAACGTCCCAAACGCGCTGACGTATATTGGTTTCTGCACGTGGATACTGTCGATAGCCCATTCACGAGCAAGTTTGCCGTGGACACGATCATTCCCAAGCGCTGTTTCTTCGTGCGCCTTCGGCTGGGGTTCAAAACGCCGCACCGTGTTAATGCCATGTTCAGTAAAATCATACACGAAATGGCCGACGCAGGCGAAATCGATTTGGTAAGCCCCTACCCCGCCCTGCACAAGTACAGCATGACGGCCGACTTCAAGTTCATTATCATCAACTCCTGGGCGTCGTCCGACAGCGACATATCGTCGTTCGATCAGCTTGTCATTCAGGGCTACCGCCTCATCAAAAAATTCAGTCTCTCCACCGGCGCGCTGTATGGACTTGAGGCCGCCAACATCGAAACTGAAAAGGTCCCCATCCAGGTGGGCCCGATTACACGCGTCAAAATCAAACGGGAAAAAGACTAGGAAATCCGACCGGTTGCGGACATCTGTGATCGTGATCGCGCACTTTCTGGCACAACAGAACCGCGAAAATCGGGGGCAATACGGGTGTTTTGCGGACCTGGCCGTGTGGCACTGATATTGGGATAGTGCGGGCGTCAACGCCACTCCTATGCTCAAAAACTATTTCCTGATAGCGCTTCGCAACATGCAGCGAAGCAAGCTTTACACACTCATCAACACCTTCGGCCTTTCCATCGGCATCGCCTGCTGTCTGCTGCTGGCCCTCTACATACAGGAGGAATTTCAGATGGACAAGCATCACACACGTCTCGATGATCTCTATCGTATAGTGACGCGCATCAGGAATGACATGGCCACGTGCTCGCCGCCGATCGCGATGACTGTAGCCGCCGAGGTGCCCGAAGTGGAAGTCGCCGCGCGCGTTCTTAATCCCCCTGGCGTGTCGCAGAACCTGATACGGTACGAAGACAACTCTTCTACGAGAGCGACGGCCTGCTGGCCGACTCTACGTTGTTCAACGTTTTCAGCTATACATTTCTTGAAGGCAACCCTTCGAAGGCGCTGGTTGAGCCCAACAGCATCGTGCTGACGGAACACCTCGCGAAAAAACTCTTCGGTAACGAACCGGCGTTAAACAAAGTGCTGTATGTAGACCAAGGTGGTGCCGGCGACGACTTTCATGTAACAGCGGTGATTAGGGATGAAATGCGCAGTCACATTCACGCCAACTTCTTTGTATCGATGACCAGCTCCGGCTGGGGTGAATACATCCGGTCGGACGAGGCCAATGGCGAGTGGGCAGGGCAAAACTTTATGCCTTCTTACGTGCGCCTGGTGCCGGGAGCCAACCTCGATAATGTGATCGCCAAGATGAATGATGTGCTGCAACGACATGGCGGCGAAGACTTAAAGGCAATGGGCTTCAACAAAACACTCCGCCTCGAACCCGTAAAAGATATTTACCTGAAGTCGAGCGTGGGCCAATCGCCGCGGATTATCTACACTTATGTAATCGTATCCATCGCCGTCTTCATCCTGTTGCTCGCGTGCATCAATTTCATGAACCTGTCTACCGCCAAAGCCGCCAAGCGGGCCGGAGAAATTGGCGTAAGAAAAGTAATGGGTGCATTTCGCAGCACGCTGATCAAACAACTGATGGGCGAAACCTTGCTGATCGTCATCGTGTCGCTGCTCATCAGCGTGGTGATGGTCCAGTTGGCATTGCCCTTCTTCAATGAACTCACAGAAAAACACATTGCCTTTGGTTCGAACAACATGCTGTACATCGGCCTTGCGCTGATTGCGATCGCGATCATAACAGGTGTGGCGGCCGGCAGCTACCCGGCGTTTTATATTTCCTCATTCCAGCCCGCACAGGTGCTTAAGGGAAAATTCGATCAGCTTAAGTCGTCAGGATGGCTGCGACGCGGTCTTGTGGTATTTCAGTTCATGATTGCCATCACGCTGGTATGCGGTATGCTCATCATCTCACGCCAACTCACCTACATACAGGAAAAAAACCTTGGGTTTGACGCTTCCGCGAAAATTGTATTGCCCATGCGCACGGTGGAAGCACACGAAAAGTATGAGAGCCTCAAACAGGCGCTGGGCGGCGTGAGCACGGTAAACGATGTGTCAGGCGCCAACTACATACCCGGTTCATTCATTTTTTCAGACGGCATGTTTTATCCCGATGGTAGCAGCATGGACAACGCGGTGCGAACCTTTCGTAATTACGTGGACGCGCATTACATGGAGTTGCTGGAAATAAAGTTACTCGCCGGCAGAACTTTCAGCGACAACCGCAGTGTCGAACAAAACACAAAAGTGATCATCAACCGCAAAGCAGCAGAGGAATTTGGTTTCACAATAGAAGGTGCCATAGGTCAACACGTCTACACGGATTGGCAAGGAACGCGTTATGACCAGGAGATAGTTGGCGTAATGGAAGACTTTCATCAAACTACGTTGAAGGAAAACATACTACCTATGATGCTGGCCGTGCCGGAAAACGGGAGGGCGTATGACTTCATCCTGTTGGATGTGCAACCTGAAGACTTCAAGCGTACAATCGCATCGATTGAAACGAAGTGGAAAGAACAAGTGAACAACACACCGTTCGAATACACCTTCCTGGATGAAAGCATCAGCAAACAGTACAACGAAGACCGCCGCGTATCGGCCATCATTACCACCTTCACCATCATCGCCATGCTGATCTCTGCCTTGGCCTGTACGGATTGTCAACCTACATGGCTGAACGACGCTTCAAGGAAATCGGCGTGAGAAAAGTACTCGGCGCATCGGTTCCCCAGATTGTAGGACTGATGTCGAAAGAATTCGTGATACTCGTGATCATCGCTTTTGCGGTGGCGGTGCCCCTCTCGCTGTACACGATGACACGCTGGCTGGAAGCTTTTGCGTACAAAGCTCCCATAGATGTTACCGTTTACCTGTTGGCGGGCGGCATTGCGCTCCTCATCGCCATCCTCACCGTGAGTGTAGAGTCGATCCGGGCGGCATCGGGCAACCCGGTGGTGGCTCTGCGCAATGAATAGTCAAAACAAGAAACGACAAACCATTTTATGCTTCTCAATTACTTCAAGATCGCTTTTAGTCAACTGCAGAAGAACACAATTTATTCGTTCATCAACCCGACTGGGTGTCGGGCCATGACCATGCGGCTGACACCGACCGAAAACGTAGCGGAGTCGTTGCGCGCAGTGGAAACCATCATGAACTGCTACAGCCAACCCTGTTGATTCTCGTCGAAACGAATAATACCTAATACGCAAACGCCATGTTCAAAAATTATTTCGTCGTAGGGCTTCGGAACCTCTTCAAACAAAAAGGATATTCACTCATCAAGATCACAGGGCTTGCGTTCGGGCTCGCCTCCGCGATGATCATTACCTGTACATCCGGGAAGATTTGTCGTACGATCGTTTTCACGAGCACGTGGGTCGCATGGTGCGCGTGCTCACCATCGACAGCGCCGAAGGTGTGAGCAGCAAACTCGTGGGCGTGTCGCAGCCGCCGCTCGGCCCCGCTATGGAGGCCGAACTTCCGGAGGTGGTGAAAACCGCCAGGCTTGTAGGCGGCGGCAGACTCGACCTCAGCTATGGCGACAAGACACTGAAATGCGACGCCGGCTTTTTCAGCGAATCGTCACTGTTTGAAATATTCAACTTCCCGATTGCCGACGGCGCAAAAGAGCACATGCTCGACCAGCCCAACACGGTTGTGATTTCGGAAACGCTGGCGCAGAAAATTTTTGGTGACGAAAACCCCGTGGGGAAAACTATTAAACTCAATCAAACAACCGACCTTCACGTAACGGCGGTGATGAAAGACGTTCCAAAAAATTCACACCTGCAGTTCGACTTGCTGCGTTCTCTTACAGCGCCCGAAGATCAGCCGGGCTTCCGCCAGTTTCTCGAATCGTGGCAGGGTGATCAGCACCTTCACCTACGCCCTGCTCGACAAAGAGGTGAACAACAATGTGATCGCCGACCTCAACACCAAACTCAAGGCGCTCGCACAAAAGAACAACGCCTACGAATTTTTCACACCGGTTGTGCAGCCGTTGGCCGACGTGCATTTGCAGTCGAAGGAAATTCTGTTTGAAACCAACGCCAACAAATCCGACGTGCTCAATGTGTACGTGCTGTCGTGCATTGGCGTGCTCATCCTGCTGCTGGCTGCGGTCAACTTTACAAACCTCGTTACGGCAAAGTCGGCCGGCAGGGCAAAGGAAGTAGGCATGCGCAAAGTGATAGGAGCGATACGCCGCCAGCTCATTGGTCAACACCTGGTTGAATCCATCATCGTCACATTTTTTTCGGCAGTAATCGCGTTGGCGATGGCCATCGGCATCACACCAGTGTTAAATTCTCTGTATCAGCGCTATGCCGACCCGTTTATTTTGTTGTCAGCCGCCAACCTCGGTGTTATCGCAGCACTTGTTTTGTTGGTAGGCTTCATCGCGGGTGCTTATCCGGCGTTTGTGTTGTCGTCCTTCAAGCCTGTGATAGTACTCAAGGGCGCCTTCAAAAATTCCAGCGGCGGCATTCAACTGCGCAAGGCACTCGTCGTATTGCAATTCACCATTTCTATCGCGCTCATGGTGGGCACGGGCATCGTGTACAAGCAAATGCGTTACATCTATACCGCCGACCTGGGCTATAGTCGCGACCAGGTGATCACCATAGCGCAAAGCGGCGCTGCGGTGGGCCGCTCCTCCGCTTTCAAAAATGAACTGCTACAAAATCCGGGCATCAAGTCAGTAGGTACGTCATCTACGCGCGTAGGCCAGCAGTTGGGCAGAACGCAAATTTACCCTGAGGGATTTGGCGACGACACCAACATCATTACGAGCATCATGAACGCCGACCAGGATTTTGTACCAACCATGGGTATGACGATCGTGTCGGGGCGCAACTTCTCACTCAGCTACGACGACTCACTTTCGATGCTGGTGAATGAAGAGATGTTACGCCTGTTGAAATGGACCGACGTTGTCGGCAAGAAGATCAGCCTGCAGTCGGGCCCCAACCCAACCGATCGTACGGCATACACGGTGGTAGGAGTCGTGAAGGACTTTCACTTCGCCACGGTGCGCCACAAACTGGAACCGATGTTCATGCTCTACAACCGCGACAATCCCGCCATGGTGGTAAAGGCCGGCGCCGACAACATACAGACCACCATCAGCTTCATCGAAGAAACCTGGAAAAAGACCAACCCGGGCACCACCTTCGAATACAATTTCCTCGACGCGCAATTCGCGAACTTGTATCGCAACGAGCAAGCCTTTTCGTCTATGTTCACCCATTTTACCATACTGGCGATTGCAATAGCCGGGCTCGGTCTATTTGCGCTTTCAGCTTTTACCGTTGAGCAACGTCGCAAAGAGATTGGCATCCGCAAGGTGCTTGGCGCCAGCAGCGGCACAATTCTTTATGCACTCTCAAGAGAATTTATAATCCTTATCCTGGTGGCATTTGCCCTGGCCAGCGTACTCGCCTATTTCATGATGGACAAGTGGCTTCAGGATTTTCAATACAGCATCAGCATCACGCCAGGAATCTTCCTGGCCGTGGGCGCCGTTTCGATCCTGATCGCGTTGGCAACCATCAGCTTCCAGGCCCTGAAAGCCGCCTGGTCGAACCCTGTCAATGCCTTGAGAACTGAATAGTAGTGAGACCCGCAAAACCTTTAGTGTATTTTTGGGCAGAAGGCTTCGGGTGTATTCTTATCTTTGGCTGACCATCTCCCCATGATAAGAAATTATCTCACCACTGCCCTGCGTATCATGATGCGGCACCGTGGGTACTCGATCATCAACTTAAGCGGCCTCACTATCGGCATCAGTTGCAGCCTGCTTATCGCACTGTACATTTTCGACGAGCTCCGTTACGATCGCTTCCACGCCGATGCGGACCAGATATACCGCGTCGCTTTCAAAGGCAAGCTTCAAAACGAACAATTCGAATCCGCTCAAACAGGGGCGCCAGTAGCCGCCAGGTTGAAAGAAGCATGCCCCGCCGTTGAGAGCACCCTGCGGCTCGCCAGTTGGGGCTTGTTCCCGATGCGTTATGAAGACAAGGCCTTTACGGTAAGAAAAAATGCTGCTGGCCGATTCAAACTTCTCCGTTTTTTTTCATTCTACGCTGCTGCCGGCGATCCTGACAAAGTGCTCCGTGGCGAGGGTTCGCTCATAATCAGCCGAATCGGCGGCAAGGCGCTACTTCAACTACACGGGCCTGGGCGACCCCACGCCGCTCGGCAAGACGCTGATACTGGCGCAAGGATACAAGGCACGCATCACGGGCATAGCGGCCGACCCGCCGGAGCAATCGCATGTGCATTTCACTTTTGTCCTCTCACTTGATTCGTGGACAGAACTGGCCGACGGCCTTTGGACCAAACGGCAAGTGAATACCTATTTCAAACTCAGGGACAGTGCCGGCCCCGGCGACGTAACGCCTGTATTCAAACAACTCATCGAGCAAAATGCCGGCCCCGAGCTCGAACGTTACCACCAGACCACATTTGCCGCCTTCACCCAGCAGGGCAACTCACTCACACTTTTCCTGCAGCCGCTTACGGCCATTCACCTCACGTCGCACCTGTCGGAAGAAATAGAACGCAACGGCGACATACAATACATCTACCTGCTTGGTGCGGTAGCACTCTTTATCATTATACTCGCATGCATCAACTTCATGAATTTGTCAACCGCACGCTCGGCTAACCGGGCACGCGAAGTCGGCGTGCGCAAGGCCGTGGGCGCACAGCACAACAAGTTGGTCGGCCAGTTTCTGCTGGAGTCATACCTATACACCATTGTCGCCGTGGTGCTCGCGGTGTTTATCATCCGCGTGGCACTGGTGCCCTTCAACATCCTCGTACACAAATCTCTCGGCATGGCGCTCATCCTGCACCCGGTATTTGTGGGCGGCCTGCTTGTCTTCATCGCGCTGGTAGGGCTCGCCGCGGGAAGTTACCCGGCCTTCTACCTTACGTCATTCGCGCCGGCCGAAGTGCTGAAAGGACGCATGCGCAAAAGGCTTACAGGGTACGGCATCAGAAACATTTTGGTCGTGTTTCAGTTCTTCATTTCCATCTCCCTTATTATCGCCACGCTGGTGGTATACAAGCAACTCACGCACTTGCAACGGGTTAACCTGGGTTTCAACCAGGGAAACATACTCAACCTGCTCCATACACGCA
>JAAURZ010000009.1 GCA_012031955.1 Bacteroidia bacterium | reverse complement strand
CCGAGGTTGCTCAACACTTGCGCGCCGTCGGCGGTGTTCCTTTTTCCTGAGCGGTCAATCATGGCAACGGCCTCCTGCGACAACTCAAGCGCCCGGTCGCCGCGACCCATGTTGAGCGAGAGAAAGCCGGTTGATGAGACTACCATGCCACCGAGAAAGTCTTTGTCGCGTTGCCTGGCCGCCTCTTCGTTCAACACGGTCAGCAACTGCCCGGCTTCTTCATAGCGCGATGAGCGGATTAGTGCTTCTGCCTTTTTCACCTGGAAAAGTATTTTGTCGCCAGGTTCTTTCAGGTTTGCCAGATTCTTGTCTACAAGGTTGATCGTTTCCGGGTACTTTGAATCAAGCAGCAGATTGTCGGCGGTCTTCAGCAGTACCGTTGGAGTCTGTCCAAAATGCGGGCAGCAAAAATAAGTATCAGGGATAGTAAGAGCGTACGTTTCATATGTTAATAATTGACTCTAATGGACACATGGAATTCGCATCTGGAGAGTAGTGCTATTAACATCCCGTCGGGTACAGTTCTCTTAATGCTCATTTTATTTATGTGCTAGAATCTATAGCAATAGCTCAAAGTGGTTACCAGTTCACGTGTTAGCCCATCCGGGTTTACATCCCGTTGCACAATTTTATTTCCTACCAGCAGTCGCACGCTGGAGCGCACGTTGAAGCTGTAGCCCGCCGTAACGATCGCAGAAAGTGTCCAGACCTTTTGCGCCTTCTGGCTTGATCCGTTCGCCGGTTTCCGGGTCGGTGATTTCGTCGTTCGCTACGCGGTAGATCGGCAACATGCCTACTGTGAAGTTGAAGCGCGAGAATCGGAAATTACGTTCCACGCGGATCATCACATCGGTTCCGCGTTTCAACTCAAGGGCCTGGCTGTGCTCTTCGATATAAGCCGAATCTTTGTAGATGGGTGGATACCAGTCCTTCCACTGGAAGCCGTTTTCATTCTTGTTGAACGGATGCTGCACGCCGACCGCGAACAGCCAATTGCGATTGATGAACGATCCGCCCAGTATGAGATCATATGTACCCAGGCTAGTCTGATAGTACATAGGGAAGCTGCGACCATCGGTCTGAATGTTAGACTTGTTGGTAGGAATTTTTCCACCGACCGAAAAGTTGATGTCGAATTTGTCTGTGCTCCACACGTTGCGCGTAAGGCATAAGGAGATGTCGCTAAGCCCGGAGGTGCTCCCCAGGTTTCCGCTGGCGGCCAGGTAGGGTATCTTCACTTGTATGGATGTTCTTTGTGTGAAACTGAAGCCCAGGTCGGCGGTGGCCACCAGAATTTTTGCTGTGGTGGTAGTGGTAGCCCGATACAAGCTAATTTCCATAGACCGCAGTCTGAAGTCAATCTTCTTGTTGAAGGGCTGGTCAGGTTTCATGGCGCCCATGGTGCAGAAGCCCGCGTCGCTGCAGCCCTGCGAAAAAGCGAATACGGTAGTAACACAGAGGAGAGGAACGAGCAACAGTCGCCGGTTCATGGTTTAGGGTTTGTTTTTAGAAGTATTAAGTTACTCAATTGCAGAGAAAAAAATCGTGTTTCACCATCTTTATGGGGTGTGCAAAAATAAAGCCTTCCGAAGAAGGCTCGTGAGCAAGTCGTAACGAATGTATTTACATTCCGAGCGATTGGTTCTCGATACTCGAAAGCTCGACAATCTTTTCGTACTCCGACGGCGTGAGGTCGTTGAAGAAGTAGTGCACCGGGTTGATCTGTGTACGATTGAGCAATACTTCGTAGTGCAGGTGCGGAGCGGTGGAGAGTCCTGTGTTGCCTACGTAGCCGATCAACTCGCCGCGCTTGATGTTCTGTCCTTTGCGCACGGCGAATTCATGCATGTGCGCATAGCGTGTATGGTATCCAAAGCCGTGGTCTATTTCCACCATCTTGCCGTAACCGCTGAACTTCACATCCACCGATTCCACAACACCGTCTGCCGTTGCATAAATGGGCGTGCCGATGGGCGCGGCAAAGTCGATACCCGTGTGCATCTTTTTCACTTTGTACACCGGGTGAATGCGCACACCGAAGCCGGAAGCCAGGGCCACCAGTTGTTTGTTGGAGATCGGTTGAATAGCCGGGATAGCGGCATACAATTTTTCTTTCTTTTCAGCGAGTTGCACTACCTCATCCTGCGACTTTGACTCGATGTAAAGTTTTCTGCGCAACTTGTCGACGCGCTCATGCAGTTGATGATGTCTTCTTTGTCGATGATGTCCTTTTCGCGTAGGCTCGCATACCGTTCGGCGCCACCGATGCCGGCGTTGCGCACGGTCTTGTCGATGGGTTCGGCACCGAGCACGGCGCGATAAATATTGTCGTCGCGGTTTTCGATGCCGGTGAGTATGTCAGTCAGATTGTTGACGTCGGTGTTGAGGTCGTCGATTTCGTATTGCTGCTCTTTCAATTGATTTTGCAACACAAGTTCTTTGGGAGAGGGGAAGTAGTTGCCGCCGATAACAACGATACCCATAGCCAGCACGACAGTAAGCGAAAGAATGCCCAGTGCGTTCAGCACCACGTCGCTGGTTTTGGTCTTGACCCGCTCGTACTTACAGGTCTCGGTGTCGTAATAGTACTTGATTCGTGCCATAGCAAACTTGCAATTATACTGATTGTGGACGAAAAATGGTTATTTTTTGATCATTACACTCGATAAACGGTCCTTCCAGCAGGTCAATGCAATATGGGATGGCTGGAAAAACGGCTTCCAGGCACTGCCGGATGGCCTTCGGCTTGCCGGGTAGATTGATGATGAGCGTCTTGCCGCGCACGCCCGCCGCCTGCCTCGACAATATGGCCGTGGGCACATATTGCAAACTGACCGCTCGCATCTGCTCTCCAAAACCCGGCATCATTTTGTTGCATACGGCCTCGGTTGCCTCCGGCGTTACGTCGCGTTTCGCCGGGCCGGTTCCTCCCGAGGTCACAATCAGGCAACAGTTCTTATTGTCGGCCATATCCCGCAAGGTGGCCTCTATCAGTGCCTGCTCGTCGGGAATTACGGCATACTCTCTTTCCCACACGCTGGTTATGTATTCGCTCAGCACCTCGGCAATCGCTTTGCCCGGCAGGTCTTCGTAAATGCCCTGGCTTGCGCGATCGGAAACGTTAATAATGCCGATGCGGATGCTCATGACTGTAAGTGTCTTTTAGCCCGCCCTTTTTTAAAAACCTGTCGCCCCAGGTTCACGCCGCTGCGAAGGGTTCGCTGCGCCTCTTCCGGAAGTTGAATAATATCCTTGCAATTGTCGGAGCAGCAACCAGCGTATTTCTCCGCGCATTCGCGGCATTGAATAAATAACAAGTGGCAGCCGTCGTTTTTGCAGTTGGTGTGATCGTCGCACGGTTTGCCACACTGGTGGCACGCGCTAATGATGTCGTCTGAAATTCTTTCGCCCAGCCGTTCGTCGAACACGAAGTTCTTGCCGACGAATTTGTTTCAAGACCTTCCGCCTTCACCTGCCTGGCATACTCGATAATGCCTCCGTTTAATTGAAACACCTGCTTGAAACCATTGTGCTTCATCCAGGCGCTGGCTTTTTCGCAACGAATGCCGCCGGTGCAGTACATCACAATGTTTTTGTCTTTCTTGTCCTCCAGCATTTTCACGACCACAGGCAAGGAATCGCGGAATGTATCCACATCGGGGCAGATTGCGTGCTTGAAATGTCCTACTTCGCTTTCGTAGTGGTTGCGCATGTCAACGATCACCGTGTCGGGATTGGCCGCGAGTTGATTGAAGTCGCGTGCATTCAGGTGCACACCCGAATCGGTCACATCGAAGGACTCGTCGTTCAGGCCATCGGCCACGATCTTGTGACGCACGAGAATTTTTAACTTGAAGAACGACTTTCCATCGTCGTCTACGGCGACATTGAGCCGAATGCCTGTCAGGAACGGGATGCTGTTGAGATAATTCCTGAAATCGTCCACCCGGTCAGTTGGCACGCTTATCTGTGCGTTGATGCCTTCGTTGGCCACATAGATGCGGCCCATCACACCCAACTCATCCAGTCCGCGGTATAGCGAGTGCCTGAATGACTCCGGGTTTTCTATACGATGATACTTATAAAATGAAAGCGTAATGCGCCCGTTGGTTGGCGCAGATAGTAACTTTTCTTTCAGGACCTTGCCTTCAATCTTGTTGTAGAGCGACATAATACCGGTTCTTTTGCAGGAAAAACCAAATAAGCGCCAAATATACGACAAAATGTTAACAAGGCCGGCGTGCGAAAAACCTGGCCATGCGCATGTAGGGTTTGCAAATACAATGTCTAAAGCCTTATTTTCGAATCCGTTACTCAAGTTTGTCCATGAATAAGACCTCTTTCATTTCCCTGCTTCTCAGTCTGTCTTCCTTTTGTGCCGTCGCGCAGTTTAAGAATATCAAACTTGATGAAGGCGACACGGTCCGTCGCTACCAGCCCTGTGAACCTTCGATCGCCATCAACCTCAAAACCCGAACAACATTGTGGCTGCTTCTGTACTCAACAACATATATGTGTCGGAAGACATGGGCGAGAACTGGAGGACGACGCAAATTGAAAGTTCTTTCGGCCCCGCAGGCGACCCGGTGCTGGTGTCTGACAAAAAAGGCAACTTCTACAACTTTCACCTTTCCAACCCGGGCGGTGGCGGACGCGACGAAGACTGGCTCGACAGGATCGTATGCCAGGGATCGAAAGACAATGGCCACACATGGAGCGATGGCGGATTCACCGGGCACAACCCGCCAAAAGACCAGGACAAACCCTGGGTTGCAGTACACCCCAAAAGCGGAGACCTCGTGGTGACCTGGACGCAGTTCGACAAGTACGGAAGTGAGGACCCTAACGACAAGAGCAACATCATGCTGTCAATGTCCGGCGACGGAAAGAAGTGGAGTGATCCGATTCAGCTCAACCAACTTTCCGGCAATTGCCTCGACGACGACCAAACCACCGAAGGCGCCGTGCCGGGTGTGACCGACGATGGTAAAATATTCGTGGCGTGGGCTATGAATCAGAAAATTTTCCTGGACCGCTCATTCGACAAGGGTAAGATGTGGCTCACCAACGACATTGAAATTGCCGACCAGGTTGGGGGTTGGGCCATGGATATTCCCGGCCTTACGCGCTGCAACGGCATGCCTGTGCTGATGATCGATAATGCCGACGACCGCTACAAGGGAAGCCTTTACCTGGTGTACGCCGACCAGCGCAACGGATCCGATGACACCGACATCTGGTTTATCCGCTCGCACAACTACGGCGACAACTGGTCGACACCCATGCGCATCAACAACGATGAGCCGGGCAAGCATCAGTTCCTGCCGTGGCTCGCGGTAGACCAAACCACTGGCTTTGTCTACATCGTGTATTACGACCGCCGCGACTACGACGACAACCGGACAGACGTGTACATAGCCTTCTCCGTCGACGCGGAGCTTCCTTCAAAAACGTGAAGATCAGTGACTCTCCATTCACACCCACCGCCGACGTGTTCTTCGGCGACTACAACAACATTGCCGCCCACAAGGGCATCATCGCGCCTATATGGACGCGCATGGACGGCAGGAAGACGAGTGTGATGATCGCCATTATCAAGCATGACGACCTCGCGAAGGCAGCAGACAGTCCTGCCAAGTAGCGACGGACCGACGCATCGGTTTCCAAATACGTCACAAGATGTTAACTCTCCGTTAGCACCTGCTTATGCAACCACACAGCCGCCTTATTTTTGACAGAACCCAAAGCGGCACGTGGCAACGTTTGTTCACAGCCATTACTGCTTTATAAAAATTTTATCTTGAATGAATACATGGCTGACTGTACTGGCGACCCTGGTTGTGTGCACCACCGGTGTGGCGCAAGTGCTGGCTGATTTTGAAACGCCGGGCTACTTCGCCGTCGCTCACGCCGACAGGTGCCGAAGTGCGACCCAACCCTGACATGACCGGGAATGTGAGTGCCAACGCGGCATACTACCTGAAGCCCGCAGGCAACTGGCACGCCATCTACCTGGGATTCGCTTCCGCGAAAAACATAGGCAAAAATGACCGGCTCACGTTCAAGCTGCGCGCTGGCGCCGCCGGCCGCGTCTATGTGAAAGTCGTGAACGGAACCGCGGTGATACTCGAAAACTGGGCGCCGGCATATAACTTTATGCCTGCTCCCAATACATGGACGGAATGTGTGCTGGATGTTTCTTCGATCAAAGACCAGCCATTCACTCGCCTTGAGATCAATGCTGCTGTGGATAACACGCAGCCTGCCGATGTGTACATCGACGATTTCGCGCTCAGCAATTCACTTTCTCCCAATGGTGAACCTGTTATAGAAGTTTCAACCATCCCCAATCCTGTGGTTGCTGGCGCCACAGCTGTATTCGACGCGAGCGAATCTTACGACCCCGACGGCAGCATTGTCAGCCATGAGTGGGACTTTGGAGATGGAACAGCCGATGTGGGCGAGTCTGTAGATCATGTCTACGACAATGATGGAATTTTCAAGGTCGCATTGAGGATTACCGACAACGAGGGCAAGCAGGCGACCAGGAGTTGGTATGTATCCGTACAACCAGCATCAGGAAGGATTGGAGCGATCACCCAGTTCACACCGGCTGTGACCTATAGCAAAGTCGAAATCGGTTTCCTGTTGACACAGACCTACGCCAATGTATATGACCCCGACGAAGTGAGCGTAGATGCGCTCATCACGTTGCCCGATGAGAGCACCATCACTGTTCCTTGCTTTTTTTTCGAGAAGGGCAGCTATAGCGCGGCTGGCGATCAATGGAGCGTTGACGGATCGCTTTCATGCTGGATGTTGCGCTTTACTTCAGAACAGACAGGGCTGCACACTGTTGTATTGCAACTCACGGATGCGGAAGGCGTAACAAGCACGCAACCTTTTGAAACGACTTTCACGGCAGGCGAGGAAAAAGGCTTCATACAACGCGATGAAACTGAGCCGCAACACTATCGACACACCACAGGCCAACCGTATGTGCCGCTGGGCATCAATGCAGGCTGGGGTTCAACTACTCAATACAATACCATACTTACCAACCAGTCGGCAGGGGCAGCCAACTTCGTGCGGTACTGGCAAGTTCCATTCGACAGGCAGGGCCTTGAATGGAAATCAGGCGTCAGCTTTTATGAAGGCCTGGGCAGGTACAGTCAGCAGGCGGCAGCGGAGCAGGACAGCATCATGGACTTGTGCGCGTCGCTCGGAGTCTATTTGCAGATGACGATCTTTCAGCATGGCATGTTTCAGAAACGTAGACTCCAACTGGAATGACAACCCGTACCAAATGCGGCCAAACGGTGGGCCGTTGACTACCGCCGAACAATATTTCTACAATGCACAGCCCGCGCGCACACGAAAAAACTGCTGCGTTACATCGTAGCACGGTGGGGCTATGCAACGCATCTGTTTGCGTGGGAACTGTTCAACGAAGTGAACTTCACCGGTTTTCATCCTATGCAGACTTCGCAATGGAAGGCCGGCGTTATCGACTGGCACGATGAAATGAGCGCTTACATCAAGTCAATCGACGCCTTCAGTCACCCGGTGACAACCAGTTCCGATCAAACCCAACTGGAAGCGATGGACGGACTCAACCATATGGATATACTGCAATATCATCTTTACAATACCAATCTGCTTTCCGAGCAGACGGAGCAGGATAAGAACCTGCTCGGCATACTGGTCAACAAGGCCGTAATCAACGGAGAATATGGGTTGAATGTATCAACCGCCGACGTGCCATTCGACGCACAGCGCATCGCTATCTGGACGGGCATCATGTCGCGCGTGCCCCATATAATGTGGAAGTGGGACAACTATACCGACCCGGTTTGGGGCGCGCTTTTTGAAACGCCCGCCGCCTACCTGGAAGGCGAAGACTTTGCCGCCGAGGGCGCGTTGGCGAATTGGCCGATTGACGCCAAGCTGAACGCCGCCTCTCTGACGGGTGTTGGTTTTCGCAGCAACCAAAATTTTTATGGCGTTGCATACCATCCCTCTTTTGTGAATAACATAGCCACGGCAAGCCTCACAGTCGCCGGCCTGCCGCCGGCACACTACAATGCCACGTTCTACGACGCAGTAACGGGCGCAACGTCCGACACTACATTGACCGCCTACCCGCATGCCACGCCTTTCACGTTGCCGACATTTTCGCACGCGGTAGCGTTCAAGTTGAAATTTGATACTGAAATTACTGCACCCATCGCCAACGCGGGGCCCGACTTGCATGCATCTGCCGGTGCTGTGCTCCACTTCTCCGGAGAGAACAGCTACAATCCTGCAGGCACAGAACTCACCTACCAGTGGACATTGACAGACAAGCCTGTTGGCAGTGCGGCCGCGCTCGGCTCGACCGACACGCAGGCCATCGTGTTTACACCCGACTTGTTTGGCGAATACCTGCTCACGCTTGTTGTAAGCAACAGCACACTTTCCAGTGAACCCGATCAGGTAATCGTCACTGTCGACCAGGTTACGGGTGTGGCGATCGAGCAGTCAGTCGACGACGTCATCACATTCCCTAACCCAACCAGCGCGCGCACAACAGTGATGAGCCGCCGCACTATCGGCAACATTCAATTGCTCAACGCGACGGGAGAAACAGTATGGAGTCGCGCAACAATCAATTCCAATTCCATTGAAGTTGATCTGCTGCAACTTGGGTTGCCATCCGGTATTTACCTGATTCAAGTCAACACCGGTTCAGGTACCGTAGCCCGTAAAGTACTTTTCATTAACACGTCTACGAAATGAAATCATACCTGGTCCTGATCTGCATGGCGTTGACATACCACCTCACGGCGCAGACGCCTGTTGACAAGAAGGCCACGCGAAAGACACGCGCACTGTACAGGTTTCTCGCGCGAAGCAGCGAAAGCGGCTTTATGTTTGGTCACCAGGACACGGATGCCTATGGTGTGAACTGGAAGGCCGAAGAAAATCGCTCCGACGTAAAAGACGTCTGCGGTTCTTACCCGGCCGTGCATGGCTGGGATTTGGGTAAGCTCGGGCAACAAGGCAATATCGACAATGTTGAATTCAAGCGGATGCATGCGTGGATAAAGCAAACATACAAGCGCGGAGGCATCAACACCATTTCCTGGCATGTGGACAATCCCACCACGCGGGGCAACGCGTGGGATACAACCGCTACGGTGCATAACATTCTGCCGGGCGGCAAGGACCATACATACTACCTGCAACAGCTCGACTTGCTCGCCGGCTTTCTGCGGCAATGTAAGGCAGGATGGACGCGGATACCGATTATCTTCAGACCATATCATGAGCACAACGGCAATTGGTTCTGGTGGGGCAAGGGCAATTGTAGCGAGGCGGAGTATATCGAACTGTGGCGATTCACCCAATCGTACCTGGTGCAGAAGAAGAAACTGCACAACCTCCTGTTTGCATTTTCACCCGATCGAAGCCGGCTGACGATGGATAGCCTGCGCAATGCCGACAGCCTCCGCTTGTCGTACTTATATGGTTACCCGGGCGACGACCATGTGGACATACTTGGTTATGATGACTACATGGATGCAGGTGTGGCATGGAATAAAAAAAGCCGCGACGAGCAGCAGCACGACCTGGTGGCAGGGCTGAAGATGGTTTCTACCCTGGCAGCAGAAAAAGACAAGGTAGCTGCGCTGACGGAGACGGGCCTCGAATCGATAACGATGAACGACTGGTTTACTGGCGTGATGCTGGCGGCGGTGAAGGCGGATCCGGCTATTCGCATAGCCTACATGTTGGTATGGCGCAACGCCAACACCCGGCATCACTACGCGCCGTACACTGGCCACACCAGTGAACGTGACTTTCTCCTTTTCTATCACGATCCGTTAACGCTTTTCGAAAACGACATAACAGGCGCTTACCGGTGAAGCAAACGTTAGCGGGGGAGTCGGGCGTTTCTAAAATGACATCGGCTCTTCTATTTTCAGGTTTATCTTCTAGTTTTGCACCTCACCAACCACAACCCAGCATGCAGCTTCCATCATTCGAACCGGCGATGTCAAAGCAAAATGTTTTCGAAGGCATCGAAAGATACCTGGCGTCGTTGTCGCTTGGTGTTGTGAAAAAAGACGAGGCACGCCCGTGGGGTGGTTTCCTGGTGATCAACGAAGGCCAGGCTGCCGTGTTTGCCGACCTATTTTTTGCCGATGAAAACGCTACCCGGGGAATCGGCAAGCTGAGCCCGAAGATACTTATTGTTCAACCGGGCATGCGTTTGTCGTGGCAGTACCATCATCGTCGGTCGGAGATATGGAAACTGGTTGCAGGTAGCGCCGGCGTTAAACGCAGCGACACCGACGCTGAGGGTACGTTGCATACACTGGCAGCAGGAGAGGTGGTGAAACTGGCCTGCGGCGAGCGGCATCGCCTTGTCGGCCTCGACAACTGGGGCATGATCGCAGAGATATGGCAACACACCGATACCGCTCACCCCTCCGACGAAGATGACATCGTGCGGGTGCAGGATGACTTCGGAAGGTGACGAGCCGGTTCGTCGTCCTTCCACGCGGGCAATGTGCTCGGTGATACGTCCCGGTAATTTCCCGATGGAAATTGGCCGCTGCAGTTTGTTTCTGGGAATTTCCGGACGGAAATTGGTCGCTGCAGTTTGTTTCTGGGAATTTCCCGACGACCATTACGGTATTCGAGTGTAGCTACTCAGGGGAAGCTTACGCAAAACCAAAATGCAAATTCTGTCTGGTTATTAGGGAGCTAAACCACCAATGATACCCACCGCTGTCCTAGACGTTTTCCCCTACATGATCTATTTTCACCGTAGATGACCAAAACAACCATCTCATCATTTCTGCCGTACTTAGTACACACCGTGATCCCAATATGTGGAAAGAAAGAGATTGAATAAGACCAAGACCGATCCCTCATCAGGCTTATAAGTTTCACTTCACATCATTCTCCGGAACATCAAGGTGATACAGGTCGTATTTCTTAAAAAGTTCTGATGTGGAATATTTCCCCATCCTCGCTTCTTCATATATCTCTTTACTAATCTCAAACTTGCGGCTTTTTCCCCCCTGTGTTGAAAGTAAATATTCTAAATAATACTTATCATTTTCTTCTGTGACAAAAAAATCAACTCCCTGATATTTGGTTGGAGTGTTTACCCTTTCCTTCTTGGGAAGCGTTCCTTTTTTCCATTGGATAATCTGCTTATGCAAGTCATAATTCTTGAATAAAGATTGTACACTCCTCTCTCCATTTTCTACAGCTTGTATAACATCTATTGACACCAGAACATACTGCTCTTTTCTGAAAATAGAGTTAGGCAAAGGTTTAACATGCAAAACTCCAGCCCCATCAATATCTCTTTCAATTGTCCAGCCATTATCCAAAGTGTATTTCATACAAAATCTATCAAATTAGAAAGGATATGTTTCAAACGGAATATTGCTATTGGATAAATCTACAACTCCTTCAGAGACCCCACCAGAAGTTTTACCCCCTGGTATCCAAAACTCCTCAATAACACCCCCTTCGTTTCCTGACGGCATTTTAACTTCGCCTAAATCCTGCTTCTTTACCCAAGCTATAACCGCATCGTCACCAGTTAAGTCACCGGGATTCAATCCTAAGCGTTGTTCAATCTGAGCTAAATCACCTCCTGTTTCATTAACTATATCATCAAATTCACTTTTGGTCATTGTAAAGGCCTCCTTATTTCCCAACGTTCCATATTGATCGATCTTTGATTGTGTTGTAAATCTGACAGCTCCATCATCAAACTTTGCTATGTGATTATCAATGTAGTTCTGAGAAAGGTACTCACTTGGATCTGGTCTGGAGCCTTTGGGGTCATTGAGTGCTTCTAACGCCCCAGGATTTCTTCTCAATGCTTCATCAGCACCCAAGTCATCCATTTTTTCCACGCCTCTACCAAGTTACCATTGTTACTGATAGCAGTCAACAAGTCGGGGTCGTCGGCGAGGTCTTTTAGCAGTTTTTCCTGATTGTTCGCCGGCGAGGTCGGTAATTTTCTTTCGGATGGCATCGTCAGGTATTTTCTTGATTACGTCCTGCAGCTTGTTGGCTACGTCGCCCACGGCTTCGGCTGTCTAGGCATGGCTTTTTCTTTTCTGTATTTCTATAATCACCTTTTCGGCTTGCAGCTGATCTATTAGGGCTTTGTCGGCCTCTTGTTTACTAACTGGATACTCGGTCATCTTTACAGCTACACCACCTCTATCAAAACGGAGTATGTATTTATCATCTCGCGTAATGACTTGGCACCATCCATAATCTTTTAAAATATTCTCCTGCATATCTAAATTTGTAAAGCGGGACTTATAACATACGTACCTGGTTGTATTTGATCGATGGTTGCTTCAAGCGTACCACCGGACGTTTTTCCCATCCAGGAACCGACTTTTTCCACTTAGCTCCCCAACTCGTTTACCCAACCTTGGGTCATTTCTCAATCCCCGCCGGGTTTTCAACATCTAACCTAACTGGGTTCGTACCAAGAGTGCCCCTCTCCAGTCCTAATAAATCTTCCAACTTGTTCACATCACCGCCAGCTTGACGGATAGGATCGTCTGCTTGAGATTTAGGTATTACGAAAGTACCACTTCGAGGACCTACCGCTCCGGTGGGAGCATCTGGAACAAATTTGGTAACTATTACAAATAATTTCATTTCGAATATTCCGGAACTCTTTGCTTGATCTCTTCCATGAGACTGAAAAGCTTTTCCTTATGTGCCTCGTATGTCTCCTTATCTGTAGTAAAATCTTCTCGTGTTAAAATCAAGTACTTGCCTTTATCGGTATACTCGTATTCGATCCCTTCAAGATCATTTGGTACCTCAGGCTTAAAGTCATTCGAGAAGTAAGTAATCCAGCCCAAGGGAGCAGCTACATTCTTACAAGCTTTTTGAAAAGGCAGGTCTCGGATTCCAACAACTCCTCTTATCGCATTTGAACCTAAAACTAAAGCGCGTAATAAATTATAAGACCATGAAAAAGTCATATCAATGCCCCGACAAGAAAGGACGTTCATACCGCATGCCTCTGCACTTCCTATTCGCGGGACAAACGAAAGTTCTTGATCATTCTCCTTATAAGACAGAACAAACGAAAAGCCAAAGTCCCTTGAATATTCTACGGTAGGATTCTGCTCTTTTTCATATTTCCTAATGTCATACTTGGAGAAATTCAAGATGGTACTAGATATTAAACTCACAGCTTCGTCATCAGAAGTTTCCCTAATTAAAAAACTAACATCTTTTTGATTGTCCTTTGAGAAAACAGGTGTTGAAAATAATTGGTCAATTTCTGACAAAGCCTTAAGCACACCAAGAAAGTGAATTGAAGCTTCTCTTATTGTTATTTTACTTGGTGCCCAATTGACACCTATGTTAAACATTTGCCTCAAGGTATGATCGTTTGTTGTGCTACACGA
>JAAURZ010000008.1 GCA_012031955.1 Bacteroidia bacterium | reverse complement strand
GGCGATGAAAAGTTGCTGTGCGTGCCGGTCAACACCACCTTTCCTTATTATGCCGATGTCGTGACCTATAAGGACATGCCACCGATTGTGTTGCAGCAGATCGAGCATTTCTTCACGCATTACAAAGATCTCGAACCCGGCAAATGGGCGAAACTCAACGGCTGGGGCGACGACATTGTGCATGACTACCTTAAAGCCATCGAGGTAAACAACAGGATCGGCTTGCTTTATAGCAACAAAGACTACGGTTGTGAGTGGGATTACGATTTCAGGAATAAACGGTTTTACAGAATTGACAACACAAAGTTCAGCGTAAACATCGTGATGTATGCGCTTACTCGATAATACTCCCTTTATGAACACAACGACATTGAAAGAAACAGAAACCTCCGCACGCCGCATCATTGGTAAACTGCAAGACCTCAAGGGCGAGATCAGAAAAGTAATTGTCGGGCAGGAAGAGACCATCGACCAGTTGCTCATCACATTTCTTGCCGGCGGTCATGGGCTGCTGGAAGGCGTGCCTGGTCTGGCCAAGACGCTCATGATCCGAACCCTTTCCGACGCCATCGACCTGAAATTCCGGCGCATCCAGTTTACGCCCGACCTTATGCCGTCCGACATTGTCGGCACTGAAATTCTGGAAGAGGATCACACCACGGGTAAGCGCTTCTTCAAGTTCAACAAGGGGCCCATCTTCGCCAACATCATACTTGCCGACGAAATCAACAGGACCTCGCCCAAGACGCAAGCCGCCTTGCTGGAGGCCATGCAGGAATTTGAAGTGACCTACGCCGGCACTACCTACCCACTCGACCGGCCATTTTTTATTCTGGCCACGCAAAATCCTATTGAGCAAGCAGGCACCTTCCCGTTGCCCGAAGCGCAACTTGATCGCTTTCTGCTGTACATCCGGATACATTACCCTTCGGCGCAAGATGAACTGGCGATCCTCGAAAACACGACAGGCACGAAGTCACGCAACATCAACAAAGTGATTGAAGGCGGCGACATACTGGAAGCCCAGCGCCTGGTACGCGAAGTGCACATCAGCAAAGAATTGATTGAGTTGGTAAGTTCGCTCGTTCGTGGTACGCGCCCCGGCCACGACATCGACTACGTGAACAACTGGGCACGCTGGGGAGCGGGCCCCCGGGCGGGGCAGGCGATGATACTCACCGCCAAAGCACGGGCGTTGCTACACGGCAATTTCGCGGTAACGGCCGACGACATCTGGCACGTGGCATACCCGGTGCTGAGACATCGCATCCTGATGAATTTCAAGGCCGAAGCCGAAGGCGTGAATTCCGACGACGTAACCAGTCATTTGCTGGAGCGCCTCTCAAAAAAACCGAAGAACACTTTGTGATCCATGGACGCGCGCATCAAGGAACTATTAAAACCGGAAATTCTCAACCAGGTAGATGGCCTTGAGTTGATCGCGCGTATTGTTGTAGAAGGCTTCATGAGTGGGAGCAATCGCAGCCAGTCGGTAGGCGCCAGCCAGGAGTTTAGTCAATACCGCGGATATGAACCGGGAGACGATCTTCGTCAGCTCGATTGGAAGATGTATGCGCGTTCTGAACGGTACTATATCAAACAGGCGGAAATTGAAACCAATATCACCGTGAAATTCATGGTAGACGCCAGTCACTCCATGTCGTACAAAGAAGGGCAGGTTTCAAAGTTGCAGTATGCGCGGTTGATTGCGGCCGTTCTCGCCTACCTGGCCAGAAAGCAAAGTGACACATTCGGACTCTACCTGGTCAATGAGAAGGGTGTAGAAGCCATAACGCCTAGATTCGAACAACAACAATTTCTCCGGTTTCTCGCCGCGCTGGTCAAGATCAAAGCCGAAGGCGCATGGAATACATCTCCCGACCTCGAGCACCTCTTCGACCATCACAGCAAAGAGATGATCATCTTCATTACAGATTTCTACGATCACGAAGGAGACTTGAAGCAGTTTATTCGACGACTCAAGACAACCCGCAACGAAGTGATCGTATTCCATTTGATGGGGCGACAGGAGCACGAGCTGGGTTTTGAGGGGGCGTTTACTTCGAAGACCTGGAGTCGCGCCAGCGCGTTAAAGTCGATACCATTACACAGCGAAAGGAATATCGGGCGAAGGTCGATGCATGGCTGGAAGACACCCGCCTTTGGATGCTCGAAAAAGGGATTCACTACCGGCTCGTTCACTTGCAGGATGCCGTAGACGATACACTGCGGGATTTTCTGAAAACACGAAAACAGTTGCTGGTATGATCCGCTTTGGCAACCCGACCATGCTTTGGAGCCTGCTCTCGCTGGCCGTTCCAATCGCTGTGCACCTGTTAAGCCACAAAGAAGGAAAAGTGATTCGCGTCGGGAGCTTGCGCCACCTGGAAGCCTCTAGTACCGTGCAGTTCAGCAACATTAAGCTCAATGAATTGATGCTGCTCGCACTCCGTTGCCTGCTGCTCGCAACCGCTGCGCTGCTGCTTGCACAGCCGACGCTCACCCAAGGTAGCACGACTGAAAATAAATGGACGGTCATCGATCCTTCGTTACATCACGATAACCGCGTAGCAAGGCTCACGGACAGTCTGCTGGCACAGGGATATGAAATCCGATGGCTTGCCGAAGATTTTCCGGCGCAGCGAGACAGCAACCACACTAAACCCGCAAGTAACTATTGGCAATTGTTGCAGGACCTGGAGGCTTCAGGGCCTGATAACATTGTTGTGATTGCTGCCAATAATTTTACTTCTTTTAAAGGGGAAAGAACCCGCCTGCCGGGTCATGTCAAATGGATTCAGGTATCGCCTGCGGAAGTCGATCGCAAGCTGTCTGTTACGCCTTTGGAAAATGGCAACTACCTGCTGCGAAGCGGAACCTTCACAAATCAATCGACCCAACTCAAAGACGAATACACGTCGGATTTGTCGCCACAACAACGACCGCACCTTTCCGGCCAGGCAAAACCGGTAAAGGCAGTAGTCGTGTACGACGACGCAAGACGCCATGAGCAAAAAATTCTAACCGCGGCGCTGTTGGCCATCAGCAGTGATGCATTTCCGATGGCAGTCGAAGCAGTAGCCGAAAAAGACTATGCAAACATTTCGGCCGACTGGCTCTTCTGGCTTACAGCCACACAGCCCGCGCAGGCACCTCATACGGTTTTGTATGATCCAACACCCGGCCGCCCGATCATTGCCCAACGGGACGCATCCTGCTATGCGATCACAAAGAAACTGAATGAAGAAGTGGCCATCGAGCAACAATTGCCAATGACACTCGCCGGACTTATGAGGGAAGACCCGCTTCTTGACTCAACCATCGCCGCGCTCGACCGGCGCGTAATGCCCGACCCAATGGCTTGGTCGACCATGAACGCCGCGCAGGCCGAACATGCGGACAAACAGCACCAAACGTCACTTGACGACTTCGTTATCGCCTTGCTGATAGCCCTTTTGTTTGCAGAAAGAATCATAGCCAATCGCAAGAATCTATGAGCACCAGCGAGGCGCGCCATATCATCGCAAAGCTGCACAGGAAATACATCCGGCTCAGGTTGCTCGAACTGTTTTGTATTTCCATTGCACCGGCCATCTTATTAGTCGGCATCCTCCACCAGGTGGGCGCCGCTCCCCCGATCAAAATTGTATTTTCTTCACTGTCGGCCGTCATCGGTTTTACTTTCTTATACTTGTATTCAGGCCTTCGCAAAAGCACATCGCACCATACAGTCCGCTACCTGCACGCACGCTTCCCGGAACTGCAATACAGCGCCGACCTGCTCGTAGAACCCGCGGGTAATCTGACTTCACTGCAAACCCTGCAACTTGAAAAAGTTGTAGCCGCTTTCACCGGGCTGCTGCCACGCGTGCGCATTCCTCATCGCCTCGGCCGTGCTTCCATTGTTTTGGTGGTAAGTGTGGCGGCAACCTGGATCATGCTGGCCGTTGACGGCGTGTCGCTGCGCGGCCAAAGCACGCGACAGCTTTCAACACGTCGACTCATGTTGTGAATGAACCTCTGCTGCCCGCAGCGATCAGCCATGTAACGGTAACAGTTCAACCTCCCCCCCTACACGCGGCTTCAGCGCACCACCCAGGACTACCTGAGTATTGAAGTGCCCGAGCAATCGAGCGTCAGCTGGTCGGTAAGCTTCACAGACCCGTTGCGAAACGCCGCCCTCGTTTTTTCAGGAGAAGATACAATCCTCCTTCAGCCCGGTACCGACGCATACACAGCCAAGGCAAAGCTGTCGGAAAACGAATTCTATCAGATCACCTGGTCAGATCAGGTGGGTCAGCACGCTTCCGATTTTTATCCGATCCCAGGTCCTACCCGACAGTCCGCCTAAAATCAATATAGAAAATCAGGAACAGTTCGTGCGTCTCGCATATAGTCCCGCCGCTAAGATTGACCTGCGCTGCGCCATTGCAGACGAGTACGGCCTGGCTGGCGCCTCTATCATCGCCACTGTAAGCAAAGGAAGCGGCGAGTCGGTGAAATTCAGAGAGCAACAATTATACTTTGAATCACCGGCGCACATAGCCGGCACACGCATTAGCGCAGCTCGAAAGCTGGATCTTCACTCCCTGGGAATGGAGCCGGGCGATGAACTCTACTACTATATAGAGGCAACGGACAGCAGACAGCCGGTTGCCAACCGGGCACGTACCGAAACATATTTTGTGGCATTGCAAGACACGGCATCGCAGCGACTGTCGGTGGAAGGAGGCCTGGGTGTTGACCTCATGCCCGAATATTTCCGGAGTCAGCGTCAGCTAATTATCGACACAGAAAAACTCTTGCGCAACAAGAAGGGCCTCGACCAGCATACCTTCAATGCTACCAGCAACGAACTTGGATACGATCAGAAAGTGTTGCGCCTGCGCTACAGCCAATTTCTCGGCGAAGAGTTTGAAACTGAAATCGGCGACGCGGGTCTCGACACGCAGGATGGTGAACAACCCGTAGAAGAACAATTCGGCCACACGCACGATACTGAAAACGAACATAACCTGGTGGTCGAAAAAACACAGGCAGGTCACGAGCACGAAGAGCCGAAAGATCCAACAAAAAAAGAGGACCCGCTCGAAGCTTTTGTACATGCACACGACGATGCCGAAGAAGCGACCTTTTTCATTCAATCCATACGCTCCAAGTTGAAAGCCGCCGTGGCGGTGATGTGGGACGCCGAACTTCACCTGCGCATGTACACGCCGGAAAAGTCGCTGCCCTATCAATATGAGGCCTTGCGCTTGTTAAAGGAGATTAGCAACGATTCCAGGATCTACGTGCACCGGACAGGTTTCGATCCGCCGCCGGTAAAGGAGGACAAGCGCCTGACCGGCGACCTTACTGAAATTGGCAACTCAACCTCGGCCGCCGATGCCGACCTGCGCAAGAACTACGAACCTGTCACAAAAGCCATTGCGTTGCTTGAGTCGTGGCGTCAGCAATCGCCGGCGCAGGTAGACGGAAAGAACAAGGCGCTATTGCTGGACGCAGGGCGCCAACTGGCCGCTGCAGCCATCGACAACCCTTCGTATCTGAAGGGCCTGTCGACATTGAAGTCGCTTACCGAAAATGAAATCGAGCCTGCCGGCAAGAAGGCAGCAATCGAATTCCTCATCACACAATTCTACAACCTGCTTCCCGGCGACCTGACGTACACGCCGAAGCCAGGCAGCATGCACGCGCTTGAAAAGAAGTTCATGGAAAAACTGGAGGAGCAGCAACGATGACGTGGGGCAATCTTACTTTCACGCCCGTTTCTTATGCTTGGGTTTGGGTCGCGGCTGCGTTGCTGGCAGGAGGCTTCGCTATCTATAAGGAATGGCGAAGGCCGCTGCGCTTTCGCGCAGCCCGCGTGGTGGCTGCTACGGTATGCATGGCGGCCGTCGCCTTGCTTGTGGTGAGGCCTTCCGTTTCCACGGAAACAGACACCGGATTTGTAATCTTGCTCACGAAGGGTTACGGTAAAAATCAGGTTGACAGCCTTAAAAAAATTTACCGTCACGCCGTGGTGAAGCAGGCGCCTGACGCTGCACCCTATCCCGGCAGCGATGTCATTCGCTCATTCAACGAACTCGGCAAGTTCGGCGATGCGGTCCGTATGGTAGTCGGCCGCGGTTTGCCCGAGTATGCACTGCAACAAGTAAGCGGTGTGAAATACATGGAAGGGCGACCGGAACACGGGCGTCGTTGACCTGGATATTCCGGCGCACATTGTCGCCAACCAGCCGGGCCACCATCTCCGGCATGGCGAAGCTGCAAGGGCCCGGCAAGCTCAGGTTGCTCTGGTCGGGGCAGGCACTGGACTCCGCCACGCTGGCAAGCGGCGATAGCCTATTCAGCTTCACGTTCGTACCACGGCAAGCTGGCGAACTCATCTATCATATTGAGGAGACCGATAGCGCGGGGCACTCGGCTAGTCACGAACTTCCGCTCGTTGTCGAGCGTGAGTCGTCGTTGAACATTGTGGTGTTGCAACGCTACCCGACCTTCGACGTTTCGTACCTGAAAAATTTTCTTGCCGCCCGCGGCCACGCGATTACCCTTCGCTACCAGCTTTCCAAAAGCAACTATCGTTACGAATACCTGAATACCGAAAAACAGCCGTGGGGCAATATATCCAAAGCAAGACTTGCCAACATAGATATTGTAATGGCCGACATGGAGTCGCTCACAGGCTTGCCTGGCAGCGAGCGGCGCGATCTGGAAAGCGCGATCAAAGAAGGGCTCGGCCTGGTTGTGCTGCATTCGGGCATCCCTCCAAAATCAACACCGCTTTTCCGTTTACGCTCACCGAGTCAGCTTCCGACACCATCCAACTGCATGTTCCCGGCGTGGGCGTTGTAAGCGAGTCTTTATGCGATGGCGAAATTGCAACTGCTCCCGGGCTCGTGCCCGTGTTGGAGAACACCGAAGGCCGAGTCGCAGCGGGTTATAAATATCATGGCCTTGGTCGCATTGGCATACAGCGCCTCGAAGGTGTGTACCGTCATTTATTAGAAGACAAAGACGACGTATATAATTATTACTGGAATAAGTTTCTTCAAAAAGTGGCCCGCGCTGCCGGTAAACCTTTTCAGGTGAAAGTTCGAAACACCCTCATCTATCCGGAGCAGCCGGTTGAAATAGAGGTGATCTCGTCGGGAGAACTACCCGGTCTTCTTATCGATGGCATTCCCCTCCCGATGGCAGAGAAATCGACACTTGAAGATGTATATCAGACAACGGCCTGGATAAGCGAGCCGGGATGGCACCATTTGCAAATCATGAACGATACAACACAGCTACCGGTATACGTGCATCCGGCCGGCGCCTGGTCGCCCTTGCGCGATGCGGAACTGACACGCATCAACAGGCTTGCGTGGCGAGGCAACGCGCTGCCCGACGCCGATGTGGCCACGAGGACGCAAAGCCGGCCTGTGTCGTTGCTATGGTTTTTTTCTGCTGCTTCTTGGCAGCCTTGGTTTTTTGTGGCTCGTGCCCAGGCTGTGACGCGCCGGCTTCGATAAGCCTGACCAACTCATTGTACCACGCTTCGCCGTACTTGCGAATGAGCGGCTCCTTCAAAAATTTGTACAACGGCACCTGTAGTTCCTTGCCCAGCGCACAGGCTGGCGAGCAAATGCTCCACTTGTTGTAGTTTACCGCTTCAAAATTTTTCTTCTTCGATATCCGGATCGGGTACAGGTGGCAGGAAATGGGTTTCTTCCACTTCACTTTACCGTCGTAGTAAGCCTTTTCTATGCCGCATTTCAACACCCCTTTGTCGTCGTAGATGGCGTATGCACATTCACGGCCCCCGATCACAGGTGTGGAGTAGTCGCCATCGGGGTCCACCACGTGCGTGCCTTCCGCTTCAATTGTTCTGATGCCCTCCGGCGTAAGGTAAGGTTTCACCGCAGGATAGATGGATTTCAGAATTTCCAGTTCCTCTTCTTCCAGGGGCGCACCATAGTCGCCCTCCACGCAGCACGCGCCCTTGCACTTCTCCAGGTTGCAGACGAACTCCTTCTCCTTGATGTCGTCCGAAACCAATACCTCACCTACCTGTATCATAGCCGCAAATTTAAGTTCTTTTCTTGCATTCTATTGTGCGGCACCTGCCACGTGATCGTAAATCTTTTTGGAAACAGTTGCCAGCAGCGCCGTGCCGCTGTCAAAATCGGGTAGTTCCCGCGACAACAACACGAGTACATACATCCTGCCGTCGGGCAAAAACACAATGCCGGAATCATGGTGAACGCCCACAATAAAACCCGTCTTGTGCGCCACCTTTACCTCCGAAGGCAGTTGCGCAGGAATGATGTCGTTGAATTGCTGATCCATCAAAATCTGAATCATCGAATCGCAAGCCGCCGGGCTTACCACGTCACGCTTTGCAATATGTTCGAAAATTACCATGAGGTCGTAAGCACAAGTGGTGTTGCTCAGGCCCTTTTCATACGCCTTGTTGTCCTCCACGCCACGCAACACCTGTATGTGATTGGCGCCCAGGCTGCGCATGGTTTGGGTAACATTGCGGGCGTCGAGCGTGTCTATAACAATGTTGGTGGCAAGATTACTGCTGCGGATGATCATGTCGTACACCAGGTCGTACAACGACTTGCGTTCGCCAACTGCGTCGTACAATTCGCTTTCGCTGTCCTCGCCGGCATTTAGTGTAAACGCGCTGCCGTCGACAATACTCGCAAATTCTTTTTTACGACGATGGAGTCCGTCATCGCCAGTTTGCCATCGGCCGCTTGCTTAAAAGCCTCGATCATAACCGGTGTCTTCATAGTGCTGGCCGCATGGAAAATATCGTGTTCGTTAATCAGTATTTCGTCTCCCGACGACAAATCTTTAAAGGCCACGGCAAACACGC
Source organism: Bacteroidia bacterium (assembly GCA_012031955.1). Next base: position 4,604 of record JAAURZ010000008.1, on the reverse strand, counting down.
CATCCGCGGTGTCCAGAAACGCAACCAACTCATCCTTGAGCGCCGTTTCCGGTTTCTTTTTTTGGCAGCCAATCATACCCATAACAAAAACACATGTGAGCAGCCATATTCTTTTCATAAAGACGGCGATTGAAAAAGTGAAATCTGGGGCGCAGCGGAAGCATTCACGTCGCGCAGTACCGACTTGGCCGCGATTTGCCTGCCATAAAAACCAATATAGTATTGCGGCACATCCATCCACTCCGAATCGAGCTTGTGCACAGACAAGGCAGGGTTTAACCCGAGCACCAGCATGTTGTTCTGATGGACATTAACCAGGCGCTTGTAAAAGTGCCACTGCGACGATGATTCCTTCAAGCGTTCCAGACCGTAGTTGTTGCCTATAAATCGTTTCAGCCTGGGTTGCTGCTCGTGCAGGTATTGCTCGTAGCCCATGCGGGAATTGAGTGGCAGTGTATAGGGTATGAGGAAGCTGAAACCCAGCGTCGCCAGCTTTTCGAGCGTCTCGTACGGGGGCTCAAGCGAAAATGGGTCGGCCAGGGCCAGTACCGCCACCTTGTGGCCGGCTTTGTTTTTGGGAATATAAAAGCGGAGCCGGTCAATCAGTTCCTCCGGTTTCTGCTCAAACAGCAGCACGTTTTTGTCTCTGAAATAGCGGTTGATCCGCACCTTGAGCGCTGCGGCGAGTTCCGGCTGCGCTTCACAAAATACCCATCGCGATACCGGCAGCGGTTCGCGCATCAGGCCGAGCATAGCGCTCGCAAAAATCTGTCGCTGGTAGCCGACTGAATAAAGCCCGCTTGCGGCGAACAGGTCTACAAGTACGAGTTCATCTGCCACGGCCGCAGCCTGCGCGATGAAAGAACGAATGTAATGCGTTACCACTTGAACCTTTACTTTAAACCACGGCTCTACCGCTGTGATTGGAAAGGCGTCATTCTCGAAATAAACAGTGTTGGTGGTTTCGGGCACTCGCTAAGTGGTTTGTCAAAAATAGTTGATTTTGAAGTGGGTGAAAAAAATTATCTGTGTTTTTACACTGGCCGTCACCAACTGCCGCGTGCTGAAACGTGTTGTCACAAAAGTTGCCGCGGGCATGGCGCACATCGTTCGTTTGACCCGGTCCGGAATAGGATTACGGGTTTCCGTGTTTTAATTTGCATCCGATTATGGATTACTTGAAAGAGCTGAACGAGCCGCAATATGAGGGCGTAATCAATACCGAAGGTCCCTGTATGCTCATCGCCGGTGCCGGTTCAGGAAAAACCCGCGTGCTCACTTACAGGATTGCGCACCTCATGCAACAGAAGGGCGTGGACCCATTCAACATTATGGCCCTCACCTTTACTAATAAGGCGGCGAGGGAAATGCGCGAGCGAATTGAAAAAATTGTCGGCCACGATGCCCGCAACCTGTGGATGGGAACCTTCCACTCGGTGTTTGCGCGCATACTGCGGGCCGAGGCCAAACATATCGGCTATCCGAGCAATTTCACCATCTACGACACGGACGACTCCAAGACGCTGATCAGGCAGATTGTGAAAGAGATGGGCCTCGACGACACGGTGTACAAAGCAAACACCGTATTCAACCGCATCTCATCTGCCAAAAACAGGCTTATCGGGTGGCAGGATTACCTGAACAACGCCGAACTGGTGGGCGACGATGCCGCCAACATGCGGCCTGACATCGGCAAGATATTCCGCACTTACTCCCTGCGCTGCTTTAAAGCCGGCGCCATGGACTTCGATGACATCCTGTTCAATACCGACAAACTATTCAAGGAGCACCTCGAAGTACTTAACAAGTACCAGCACCGCATCAACTACATACTGGTCGATGAGTTTCAGGATACCAACCTGTGCCAGTACTTTATCATACGCAAGCTGGCTTCCGTGCGGCAGAACATTTGCGTGGTGGGCGACGACGCGCAAAGCATCTACGCGTTTCGCGGCGCCGACATCACCAACATCCTCAACTTCGAGCGCGACTACCCAGACCTGCGCATCATCAAGCTGGAACAAAACTACCGGTCCACGCAAAACATTGTAAATGCCGCCAACTCCGTGATACGTCACAACCGCGCGCAGTTGCCGAAAAATGTGTGGACCCAGAATGAGGAAGGCGCACTGATCGAGCTCATCAAAGCCGTATCCGACAACGAAGAAGGAAAACTCGTAGCCAGTTCCATTTTCGAAGAGAAAATGCAGCACCAGCTCAAGTTCAGCGACTTTGTGATCTTGTACCGTACCAACAGCCAGTCGCGCGCCATTGAAGAGTCGCTCAGGCGCGTGAATATCAAATACAAAGTGGTGGGTGGCCTGTCGTTTTACCAGCGCAAGGAAATAAAAGACCTGCTCGGCTACCTGCGCTTTTCCATCAACCAGCAGGATGAGGCTTCATTCCGGCGGATCATAAACCTTCCAAAACGTGGCATCGGCGACACCACCGTCGACCGCATCATTGTAACGGCCAACGACCACGACATTCCCATCTGGACGGTACTGAAGAATGCCAACCAGTTTATCGGCGGGCGCCCGGCAGGGGCCATCCAGGATTTCGTAACCAAGATTGAGCGTTTTCAAATAGAGATCAAAAACAAAGACGCCTACGACGCGGCGTTCGAAATAGCGCGCGGCTCGGGCTTGCTGCGCGAACTGTATGAAGACAAGACCGTGGAAGGACTGAGCCGCTACGAAAACGTACAGGAATTGCTGAACGCCATAAAAGAATTTGTCGACGACCCTGAGAAAGCCGACAAGAGCCTTGGCGCTTTTCTGCAAGACGTGTCGCTCATTACCAGCCAGGACGAGGATAAGGACAAAGACCCCGACAAGGTTACCCTCATGACCATTCACATGGCCAAAGGTCTGGAGTTCAAATACGTGTACATTGTCGGTTTGGAAGAAGATCTCTTCCCATCGCAGATGATGCTGAGCAGCCGGGCCGACCTGGAAGAGGAGCGCAGGCTGTTTTATGTGGCTATTACGCGCGCTCAAAGCAGGCTGTTCCTCACCTATGCCCTCACCCGCTATCGCTTCGGCAGGCTCAAGAACTGCGAACCCAGCCGCTTCCTCGACGACATCGACCAGCGCTTCATAAAGGTAAGCACCAAGTTCAATACCTATGAGTCGGCGCCCGCCACCACCCAGTACGCCAAAAACCTGGTGAACGGCATCAAAAAAAACCATCGCCTCGGCGCCTGTTTACAAGAACACGAATTACAAGGCGCCGGCCGATTTCCGGCCCAGCGATACCAGCGGCCTGGCTGCCGGCATGAAAGTGGAACATCCAAAGTTCGGATATGGCACTGTGGTACAGTTAGATACAACCGGGGCCGACCGCAAGGCCCGAATCAACTTCGACGATTTTGGAGAGAAAACCTTATTGCTTAGCTTTGCCAAGCTGAAGATACATCAGTAGGGACATTAATATTTTTATTTGACCACAAATTCCCGGATACACAGGTCCCGGCCTAAGTCTTTCGAGAAATGAAACAAAGTCTGACGCGTGGTGCGCGACAATTTCTATTTTAATCGTTATTAACATCAATCATGATTGGAGAATACAATACCCAACGCCCGGCTATTATACTGAAAGAATATGGCCGCAACGTTCAGAAACTCATCGAGTACATCCGTAAAAATCCTGACAAGGAAAAAAGAACCGAGCTGGCCTATGCCCTCATCGAGCTCATCAAGCAACTTACCCCCAGCTTGAAAGAGCAACCCGAAAACCCGCAACGCCTCTGGGACGACCTGTACATAATTGCCGACTTCAACCTCGACATAAACTCGCCGTTTCCTGTGCCCGACCGCGACATTGTCTTCAAAAAGCCGCGCCGCATGGACTACCCGCAGAGCAACATCCGCTTTAAGCACTACGGCAAGAACATTGAAAAGCTGGTAAAAGAGGCGTTGAAAAAAGAAGACCCGCAGGAACGCGAAGATGCCATCATCTACCTGGGCAAGCTCATGAAAACCTTCTACAGCAACTGGAACAAAGAAACCCTCGACGACTCGGTGATTCTGAAAGACATCCAGGAAATGTCGGGTGGCGCCCTCAAGATGACACTCGAAAAAGTGCGCGAAGACAACCTCTTCGAAAAGCTTTACAAGGAGAAGAAAAAGCCCGTCATCAACAACAACAACGGCAATCGCCAGGGCGGCGGCGGTGGCAACAAACACTACAAGAACAAGGGAGGCAACTTCAAGAAGCGCAGAGACTGACGGTACATCGGTGCTATTTTTTTAGACTTACAACCTCGATCCACCCATCGCATACATGAGTATTTTCAGAATACGCGGCGGCAACAAGCTTAAAGGTGAAATTGTGCCGCAAGGTGCCAAGAACGAAGCGCTGCAGATACTTAGCGCAACGCTGCTTACGCAAGAAGCCGTCACCATCTCCAACATACCCGACATACGGGATGTGAACAAACTGATCGAACTTATCGGCGACCTCGGCTGCGTAGTTACACGCATCGATGCATCCACCTATCGCTTTGAGGCGAAAAACATCGACATCGAATTCCTGCAGTCAAGCGAGTACCGCGAGAAGGCCGCCGCGCTGCGTGGCTCCGTGATGCTGCTCGGCCCCATACT
>JAAURZ010000545.1 GCA_012031955.1 Bacteroidia bacterium | reverse complement strand
TATCCGGTTGTAATTGCCCTCCAGTTCGGTGATGTGCGCGCGTTGTTCTGTTTGCATCGCGCGTTCCTTCAGCACCTGGTTGTGAAACACCGGCGGCTGCGTGAACAGGTAGAACACGAACACCAGCACGCCGATAAAGAGTATCAGAAACTGCATGGGCACTTTGAGCAGGCCGTTGAACATGAGTCCGAGGCGGCTCTCGGTCACCGATTTGCCCGACAGGTAGCGCGCTACCTGCGACTGGTCTGTGCCAAAGTACGAGAGAAACAGAAAAGTGCCTGCCACCAGTCCCGACCAGATGTTGTAGCGGTCGCTGAGGTCGAACTCGAGGTTCACAAGATTCAAGCGGTCGAGGTTGCCGGCCAGTTGCATGGCGTTGCCGAACGTGATGTGGTCGGGCAGCATCGTGAATGCCAGCACGCCGGCGAGTAGCATGCCGCTCATGATCACGGCCAACTGCTGGCGTTGCGTGAGGCTCACTGCCTTGGTGCCGCCACTTACCAGGTACACGATAACGAGCGACCCTATCAGCACTGTGGTGACGTAGATGGGCCAACCCAATATGGTCGACAGCACTATGGACGGTGCAAACAGCGTGATGCCCGCCGAGAGTCCGCGCAATATCAAAAACAGGATAGCGCCCAGCACGCGTGTCTTCAGGTCGAAGCGGGTTTCGAGGTATTCGTAGGCGGTAAAAACTTTGAGCCGGTAGTAGATGGGCACCATCGTAACCGAGATGATGACCATGGCAATGGGAAGCCCGAAGTAGAATTGAAGAAACCGCATGCCGTCTTCAATGGCCTGCCCCGGCGTGGAGAGAAATGTGACGGCGCTCGCTTGCGTAGCCATGATGGAGATGCCGATCATCCACCACTTCATGGTGTTGTCGCCTTTCAGGTAGCCTTCTATGCTTGTGTTGCCGCGCGTGCGCAGTGTCCCATAAATGACGATGAAGGAGAGTGTGCCGAAGAGTACAAGCCAGTCGATGTAATTCATGCAAACGACCGGGTTATCCAGTAAAAGATGATCATCTCCGCCGCCAGCGCACTGAGTATAAACCAGTACCAGCGTTTCCAGGAACCGAACAAGGGAGGCTTCTCAGGTTCTTCCATAGGTTACTTGCTCTTGTTCACTTTTGCTGAGGCCGGCTTTGTTTGTTTGCCCATAGACACCAGGTTGGCGAACAGTTTGTAGGCGCCCGGCACCCCTTCGGGCAACTCGCGGAAGAACGAAAGGCCGGTGTACACAAAGTGGCCTTTGCCATAGTCGGTCACCAGCAGGCTGCCGTCTTTGGCGTCTTCTCCTTTGTCGTTCATAGATAGCAATGCGGTGTAGTGCTCGTCCCACTTGTTGGGGAAATACAATCCTCGTTCCTGCACCCAGCCGTCGAAATCAGCGGACGTTATTTTATTGGGATGATTCAGCAGCGGATGGCTGGGTTGCAAAATGCGTACTTCAGCATCTTCCTCCGTCACGCGATCGCGCGAGATGGTGATCGGATATGGCGCGAAGTTCGGTGTCTCCATTCCAAAGTTAGTGTTGTATTGTATCACCACGGTGCCGCCGTTTTCGGCGTACTTCAGCAAGGTGGGCATGAGGTAGCCGATGCGTTCGTTGGTGTTGAGCGCCCTTACGCCGAGCACCACGGCGTCTACGCGGGCCAGGTTGTCGGCGGTAACTTCATCGTTTTTCATTTCCCACACTTCGTAGCCCATGTTGCGAAGAGCCGCCGGTATGTCGTCACCGGCGCCGCTGATGTAGCCGATCACGCCACCCTCCTTACGCAGATTCACGCGCACCACTCTCACTTCGGCTTTGGGAAGCAGCGTTTGCGTAGGGATGTGATCGTAACTGATAAGCTGCACCGACTGATTGTAGGTGCGGTCACTCACCGTGGCCACGGCCTCCAGGTTTGTTGTGATCTCCTGGTGCGAGGGGGTAACAACGAATTCGATCATCGTTTCTTCGTTGCGCTTGCTGAGCGTGAATGGTGCGGTGGCCGGCAGCACCTTCCATCCCGCGGGCACCTTGAGCGCAAGTGTTCCCTGCTGGTTGCCGTCGGTCGCCGCCTTCACATTCACTTTGATTTTGCGCGGCGCATCGTCCGCAAATACCATCACTGATTCGTTGAGGTTTACCAGGACAGCAGGCACTATTTCAAACGGACGATATTGCTCGCCTTTCACCGGGTCGGTCCACTTGAACACCACGGGCATGTGCAATGTCAGCCGATCGCCCGCTACTTGCAGCGTTACCGCGACCGATGCGGCAGCATCGTTTTCGGGTTTGCCGATCATGCCCGGATCGTTCACGGTGAACAGGCCCTGGCCGTGTGGTTCGCGTAGCCAGTAGGGATCGGAGTAAGGCACGGCATCGGCCACCTTCACCCGGTTGCGAAAGGTGAGCGACACGTCGTTCTTCAACACCGCCGCCAATGTGGAGTCGAAACCGACTTCCTTCGAAAGGAGACGTGTTATCTCCACGGGCACATCGCTGCGGTTGGTGAACTCATACGCCAATGTCACGTTGCCGCCGGGCGATCCCCAATAGCTATCGGCCGTCACTTCCGCATACAGTCCCAGGCAGTCTTGTATAAGCGCTGTTACTTCTTCCATCTTGCGCTCCTTCCATACGGAAGCTCAAGCTGCTGGATGGCTCGCCGCAGTTCCAGCAACGCAGGCACCGATGCCGACGGCTTCTCCGCGTTAAAGGCATTGATCACCGCCGTTACCAGCGGCTGTATTTTGCCGCCGCCTTTCACGCGCGACCATGTTGTGTTCACGCCTTCGAAAATATCTTTCTCCGCCTTCTCCCCTTTCACAGGTTCGAGAAACTCGGGCTGATAGCCGCGCGCGCCGCGCGACCCGAAGCCCTGACTCTGTGCTGGCTGCGGCTTACGGCTGCAATCTCGCCATACGACTCACCCAGCAGCGGACTGTAGCCGCCTACGTTGAGCGTGACAATGCCCGGTGTACTTTCATTGATGGTGTTGTTCCACCAGCGACCGGTGTTA
>JAAURZ010000544.1 GCA_012031955.1 Bacteroidia bacterium | reverse complement strand
TTACAATACAAAACGTGGAACCGAAGGTGTGGGGGCGTGCAGCCAACTCGGCCGTGGTGGTGGCGTCGTTGCTCGTGTTCATCGTCGACCTGCTGGCCGTACAGATATCTGATTTAATGGGACTCACGTGATGGCTACACAAGATCCGGTGATACGCATTTCTTCCGTCAACAAATCATTTGGCGACAACCATGTGCTGAAGGATTTTTCTCTCGTGCTCGGCGCCGAGAAAATGTGGCGGTGCTGGGCAAGTCGGGATCGGGCAAGTCGGTGCTCATCAAGTGCATTATCGGCCTGCTGAATCCCGACGACGGAGCGATCACCGTATTCGGAGACCACGTGGCCGACTATGACCGCGATCAACTGGACGCATGCGGGCACGGGTTGGATTCCTTTTCCAGAGCAATGCACTGTATGATTCGATGACCGTGCGGGAGAACCTGGAATTTCCGCTGCGGCGCCACTGGCTCAAGGAGCAATCTACGGAAGAAGTGGCATCGCGCGTGCTGGAGGCGCTCGACAATGTGGGACTGTCGCATACGGTGGACATGATGCCGTCTGAACTTTCCGGCGGCATGCGCAAGCGCATCGCCCTCGCGCGCACGCTCATACTTCGCCCGTCCATCATCTTGTACGACGAACCTACTACCGGCCTCGACCCCATCACCGCCAGGGAGATAAGCGAACTGATCGTGCGTGTACAGCAACAATACAACGCGTCGTCTATCATCATTTCGCACGACATGAACTGTATTCGCATCACGTCGAATCGCGTGGCCATGCTCATCGACGGCCGCTGTTATGCCGACGGAACTTTTGAAGAACTTAAACAATCGGATGACCCGGTCATTCTGGATTTTTTCTCATGACCGCCGGCCATATTATAAAAAAGCAACTGCTATGAAAAATAAAGCGATCGATAACGCCAAACTGGGCCTGTTTGTGCTGGCCGGGGCTCTGTTCATTATTTTCTCGCTCTACATGATCGGCCGCAACCGGAGTCTCTTCGGCGCCACTTTTACCGTGAAGGCGTCGTTCAACAACGTGAACGGGCTTACACCCGGCAACAACGTGCGCTTCGCGGGCATCGACGTGGGAACGGTGCACGAGATCACGATTGAAAGCGATACCGCCATCGTGGTGACGATGATCATCGACAAGAAAGCCCGCAGGTTCATTAAGAAGAATTCGATTGCCGCGGTGGCCACCGACGGCCTTATGGGCAACAAACTTATTAACATCAATACGGTGCCCGAGCCCGCCCCACCGGTAGAAGAAAATGACCGGCTCGCGTCGCTCAAGCCTGTGGAAACGGACGAAATGCTGCGCACGCTCAACACGACAAATGAAAATATTGAAGCCATCACGCGCGACTTGAAGAAGATCACGCAGAAAATAAACAACAGCAACAGCTTGTGGAGCCTGCTTTCCGACACGGTTATCACGCACGACCTGAAGGCGGCGGCGGCGCACATCAAGCAGGCAGGCCGCAGCGCCACGCAAGCGGGCGACGAAATCACGCAACTGATCAGACAGGTTGGAGGCGGCAAGGGGCTTACCGGCACGCTGATCACCGACACCCTGCTGGTGGCCGACTTGCGGCAGAGCCTCATCGACATTCACACGGCGAGCAACAGCGCCGCCGGCACCGTGAAGGAACTGGAAACTATTCTGACCCAGGTGAAAACCGGAAACGGGCTCGCGGGCGCACTGGTGTCGGACACGACCATCGTGAACAAACTGAACCGCAGCATTCAGAACATCGAGCAGGGCACATTCCGGTTCAATGAAAACATGGAAGCGCTCAAACACAATTTTCTCTTCCGCGGGTATTTTAGAAAACAGGACAAGAAAAGTAAGGATTAGCCTTTCAGAATCACAGCATCGGACTTCTCGAATCGACCTGTGCGGCGTTCTATCCTGATCCGGTATACAATGGCCTTGCGCTCTTTTCCGGCACTTGCGGCGACATTGTCTGCCGGTGCGGGCGCACGGTTTCACTGGCGATGATGGGCGCTATCCTGGCCACAAGTATATCCATCGCATTTTCACTTTCACCATTGTCGGTCAGTTCTTCATAGGTGCCCCAGGCTATCACGCTTCGCCAGTTCGCCATATTGTCGATCACATCTACTTCGAAACATACGGAGCCATTTTCGCGCATCATCTTTACCTTGGTGCCTTCTTTTGAATGCGCATAAATAAAACCGTTATGGTACGCATAGGTAACGGGCACTACATAGATCATCCCCGACGCAAATATACCGATGCGGCCTACTGCCTGGCTGTGCAGCACAAGGTCGATTTGCTCTTCGCTCAATTCACCCAACATGATTTCAGGATTTAGTTTGATACTCCGGCGATCTCCCATTCAGTTCGTATGTCGCGATCCGCGCCAATTGTTCGGCGGTTTGTTCGTCCCACGCTATTACCTGGTCGAGCAGTGCCCCCGCTGTTTCCAATTCGAGCTCGCGGACCATGCGGGCCACGGCGCGGTAGTTGGCAAGCAGGTAGTAGTTGACAGACTGAAAGCATGTCGCCAGCATGATGTCGCGCATTTCGGGCGACGATGCCTGCTGTAAAACATTCTTTGTTTTATCGACAAATGCTTCCACGATCAGGTTGCTGCGAAGGTCGGGCTCACGCAAAAGGTAGTTGAACACCCGCAGCACCTTGTTTCGCTTGTCGTCGGCGCGGTTAGCATATTGGCTCAACGCTGCCTTCAACGACGGCGAAGTCAGGTAGGCCTGGCAATCGGGGATGGCGCCTTTCAGAAGGGCCTCCGCGGTATAGACGTCCGCCAGCACATAAGCAACAGCTTCCGTCAGATTGGAGATGACAGGTTTCATAATACAATTTCTTTTTTGAAAATGAAGGTAGCCAACAGTCGCGCCCGGTGTGATGACGCGTGTCATCGGACTGGCTGTGAATCGTCATTCATTGTGAGTGAGCCGCTGTACGAAATTGCATCCATGCGCAACATCATGCATCATGTCAAGACTCGCGTCCGCAAGC
>JAAURZ010000543.1 GCA_012031955.1 Bacteroidia bacterium | reverse complement strand
CGGCCGAGGAACTGCGCGAGCGCTGTTGCTTCGGATTCAAGCTTGTACACTTTCACATTTTCCACATACGAAAGTATAAGCGTTTGCGATGCAAAGTGCGGCCCGCGCAACGGATCAGGTATTTGACAGAGCGTGCGCACGAACGTGGGAAAGTCCATGTCTTTTTTGAAAACCCCGAACAGATACCCTTCGTAGGCAAACACGGCTGTGTTGGGATCGAACACGTCGCGATAAGCGGATACGAGGCGACGAAACGGATCGCGAACAATGGCAAAGCGTACGTACTTGTTTAGTTCAGCCCCAAGCCTGTGAGCCGACAGGCTGTGTGCGAGGGCGTCTACCTGGTCGTCGTTGAGATTCTGATGACGTAGCCCGTTGTCGATGCGCGGCAGCATGCCACGCAGTATGGATGTGCTCGCGTTCTTGAAAATTCTAACAAACACCAGTTGATCGGCTGGCGAGATAAAGTATTCTCTCAGCACACGCCTCCGGTTCTTGACGGCGCTGGCATTGTGAAACAGGAAATAAAACACCGGCCACTTCATAAGCCCTCGGCGTAAGGAAGCGTACGCCGATTTTTTTTGGTTGACAGCGCCAAGCCCCGCTAGTACTGCCCCGCGCGCACCATCGAAGTCAACGCGACGGACGCGGAGACTGCCCTGGCGGAAGATCAATTGAATGACTTTGAGGTATGGCGTAAGGGCACTCATTGCTTGATGCAATATGATCAATTCACGCCGAACAGCGAGAACGGTCCCCCACAAAAGGATTGCGGCTCCCCGCCTTGGCAGCCGCAATTCCAGTCGAACTAATTGAGCAGATTCTGTCCTAAGTATCGTATTATCTTGACGACGGGTCGTAACCGGCATTTGGCCCCATGAAGCCGGACCAGTATTGCCGCGACGGTTCCATGTCATGGCTGTTGGTGTTGGGCCAATGGTCCTTGTCAAACCCGGGCGCATCCTTTATCAGTTTTTCGTCGTAATCGAAAATGAAAGCGTGTTCGTTGGGATGTACATACACCATGGTGTAGGGGATAGCAAACAGCTTCTCGCCAATTCCCAAAAATCCGCCGGCGCTCATCACCAGGTATTCGATACGGCCGCGGTTCACATCCAGCATCACATCCTTCACGTCGCCCAATTCCTCACCTTTCAAATTCACAACACTATTGGCCATCACCGAGGTGGCAGTGAGAAATTTCAACGGCGTGTTTTGTTTGGCTCCTTCGTGGTTTATACCTGTAAGGTTATCGGCTTCGTATTTTTTCATAGCGCGTCTTCCTTGATGGTTGTCGTACAAATGAACTAAAAAACCATGCCGGAGCGAAAGGCTGGAAAAAGGCCATAAAATAGTATGAGCTGTTGCCCAAAAGTGTAGACGAGATTACTCGGTGCTGCGCGAAGGGTCGCGATACCTCCACAAATTTTAGTGTTGCAAACCGAGTTCGAGGCCGCGCAATTCGGCAAGACCACGAAGCCTGCCGATGGCAGAGTACCCGGGATACGATACCTTGTTGAGATCGTCCAGCATCTGGTGCCCGTGATCGGGGCGCATGGGTATGGACTCGCCGCGCCGGCGCATTATCTGGATCACCTCGGCTATAATGCTGCGCATATCCGCGTCGCCGTCCAGGTGGTTGGCTTCGTAAAAGTTGCCGTGTTCATCGCGCTTGGTGTTGCGTAGATGCAAGAAGTGAACACGATCGCCAAACCGGCGCAACATGCCTGCGAGGTCGTTGTCGCGCGCGCGCCGAAGATCCGGTGCAGAAGCATAGGCCGTTGGCATCGGAGGGCACGGCGTCGAGCATCGCTGCCACATCTTGCTCCGTGCTACATTATGCGTGGCAGGCCCAGCACCGGGTAGGGCGGATCGTCGGGGTGAATCGCCATGCGCATGCCTGTTTCTTCCGCCACAGGTACGACCTGGTTGAGAAAATAGTACAGGTGCGATCGCAGTGTGCCGGCATCGATACCCTCGTCAACTTCTGCAGTTCAATCAACACCTGCTCCGGTGTAAACGGCACATCGCTGCCCGGCAGCCCGAGCAGCGCATTGTGGAACAGTGTGTCCTTTTCGTCACGGGTCATGGACTCGAATCGATGGCGCGCTTTAGCAATCGCGTTCGGGCCGAAGTCTTTTTCAGCACCTGGCCGGCGCAGCAGGAAAAGGTCAAAGACGACGAAGTTCGTGTGGTCGAAGTACAACGCTTTGCTGCCGTCGGGCATAGTCTTCGCAAGGTCGGTGCGAAGCCAGTCGAGTACCGGCATAAAGTTGTACGTGATCACCTCCAGTCCGCAGGCGGCGAGGTTGCGTATGCTGAGCTTATAGTTTTCGATGAAACGCTGGTAACCACCGGCCTGACGTTTGATGTCGTCATGTACCGGAAGACTTTCTATCACGGTCCAGCGCATGCCGGCATCAGCGATCAACTGTTTTCGTTTTTCAATTTCATAGATGGTCCAGACTTCGCCTACCGGTATATGGTGAAGCGCCGTTACCACACCGGCGCAGCCTGCCTGGCGCAAAAATGCAAGCGGCACCGTGTCGTTTGGGCCAAACCAGCGCATGGTTTGTTCCATCATCAGATCATTGTTGGTCGGCATACTTTTCAAAAGTTCAAATATTAACTAAAAACCTATCGAGTTGCCGCCGTCTACCGGCAAGCTGGTGCCCGTGATGAATGCAGCTTCCGGCGAGGTGAGGAAATAGGCTGCGGAGGCCACATCGTCGGGCTCGCCCAACTTACCCATTGGCGTCCGCGACAGTACTTTTGCTTTCGATCGGCGTCGTTGTTCAGCGCTGTGAATGACATTTTGGTATTGATGAAGCCCGGCGCGATGCAATTGACTGTGATGCCGAACGGCGAAAGCTCGACCGCCATTGCGCGCGTCATTCCTTCCACGCCCGCCTTCGCGGCCGTATAGGCGATCACTTTGGGTATGCCATAGTATGCGGCCATCGAACTGATGTTGAGGATGGCCCCGCGTCGCTGCACCTTCATAACGCGCGCTACT
>JAAURZ010000542.1 GCA_012031955.1 Bacteroidia bacterium | reverse complement strand
TGTGGCCAAACCTGGAAGCGTTCTTTCATGGTGCGGTTGCCTTTGGCCCTTATAAGAACTTGTTCAGGATGCTTATTCCGAATCGGGCATGCGCTACATGGAAACGTACAATGCAAGCGAAGGCTTCTTCGGCATTCAGGATCAGAAAGATTCGGACGAACTTTTGTTGATGCTCGACTACGGCATTTTCTATGAGTTTATTCCATTCGACGAGATGGACGAAGAGCAACCCCGGGCCATTCCGCTCGACGAAGTGGAGGAGGGCAAGAACTACGCCATGGTTATTACTACCAACTCGGGACTATGGCGATACAACATCGGCGACACGGTACGATTCACTTCCGTTTCTCCCTACAGGATAAAAATATCGGGCCGCACCAAGCACTTTATCAATGCCTTTGGCGAGGAAGTAATAATTGAAAACGCCGAAGCGGCGATTGCCGAAGCATGCAACGCCACGGGGGCAGTTATCCACAATTTTACAGCAGCGCCCATATACCTGCAGGAGAACAAAAAAGGCGGTCATGAATGGGTGATTGAATTTGTAAATGCTCCCCCCGACCTGAACACGTTTACCCGGCAACTCGACAAAGCCCTGCGCGCGGTCAACTCCGACTACGATGCCAAACGCGCTTTCGATCTGGCACTGGTGGAGCCGCTGGTGCACAGCGTAAAGCCGGGTACATTTTATGAATGGATGAAAAAGCGAGGCAAGCTGGGCGGGCAAAACAAGGTGCCGCGGCTGGCGAACTCACGCGAATTTGTCGAAGACATTCTCAGTATGACTTTTCAGACCGTGGACTAGGTTATTTTTTTACACGGATTGTGTAAGTCGTTTCCATCTTGATAAGCATCGGTACATCCATGTCGGTAGGTATCATACCGCCGGCAAGCAACGTCATAATCCCTTTTATTTCGGAAGTCGTTTTCACCTGCGAGGGCCACCCTGTTTTGGGATTTACGGCACCGTCGAGCTTTAACGTGCCGCTCATGTCCATCTTGCTCTTGAGGCCGGGAGGCACCACGATCACTTTATTCTTGTCGTATGTTTCGATGGCACTCTTGCAATTCACTTTCACCAGGGCTTCGGTAATATCGCCTACACTCCAGGTGTTGTTGGCGCTGAGCGGAAATGTAAGTGGCATGTTTGATTTGCTCATCCAGGTGTCGCCCGTTTTAATCGGTTTGTTGGGATAGCGCATGAGCCCCGCCTCCAACTGGGCCTTCACCGACTCGTCATTGAAACTTTGCTGAAGCTGTTCCTTCAACTTGGCTTTTTTGTCGGCATCCATCTCCACCTTGTCGAAGCCCGACCAAAGGTTTTCAGTGCCCTCCACTTTTTCCACTTCTCCCAACCGCGTCATGTACACTGTAAAAGGTTTGTCGGTGATGGCTTTGGCAATCTGGTTTTCTGGCTTGTCCTGGGCGCCTTGTGAGTTGAGTCCATATTCACCCATACCCATCGGCAGCGCAGTTTGCAGCATTAGGGTCTTGTAGCGTGCCTCCAGTTGGGCACCGGTCGGCGTTAGCTTTACCACTTTAAGCAGCAGTCCGGAGGCCACATTCGTTTTCACCTCCTGGTCCATGCCCATAATCGTCTGGGTGATGGCCTGCTTGGCCGACTGGTTCCACTCCAGCTCATCGCCCATTCCGAAGGTGTATTCTAGTTTCAGATCCGCCGGCGGCTTAGGTGCAAATGCAAGCAGGCAGGCGGATACACATATAACAAGCAACTTTCTCATAGCGATCAGATCTTTCCTAAAGTTACGTAAACGCGCGACACTTGGATTCTGCCGGTAGGGTTAATTGCGTCGAACGGCCTTCAGCCACGATGCAATACTCCAACGGGTTGACTCTTCTACGACCACGCCGCTGTCGGTAGCGCGGTTCACCTTCTCCACGGTGTAAAATGCGGTCGGCAACAGTTTCTTCAACTCCGTTGTCATTTCGTCCAGCCGATCGCGTTCCAGTACGGTGAACACCACATGCTCTTTCCCATCGGGGCCTTCGGCCAGCAGCGCGGTAAAACGAAACCCCATTTCCTGCAAATAGGCTTTGAGGCTGTCGATGTCTTTTCGGGTAATGATACGGACAATAACCTTGCCGTAGGCGATCCGTTCTTCGATGATCATGCCCACCAGTATGCCCATGGCGAAGCCCGCAGGATAGGCCACATAACAAAGCCAGTTGTCGAGGTGTTCAAAAATCTGACGGATGGCCATCAGCCAGATAAAGGACTCAAAGAACCCCAGCGTGGTGGCTGTCATGCGGCGTCCGCCCAATACATAGATAATGCGTATGGTGTTGATCGACACATCGGCAATGCGGGCGAAGAAGATGAGCAGAGGCAGCACAATGAAACTGAACACCTGGTCGGAGATGCCGATGTTTTCAAAAAAAGATTCCATAAGTAATATATTTTTATCCGAACAAATCTTCAAATACTTCCGTAAGCTTGCCGAAGGACTTGACGGCAATTCGCGTGTTCTTCAAGTCCAGCGACTTTTGATTGTATCTTGAAATATATATTTCACTAAACCCGAGCTTTTCAGCCTCCGAGATACGCTGCTCAATCCGGTTCACGGCGCGCAACTCGCCACCCAGGCCTATCTCCGCCGCAAAGCATAGCTTGTCTGAAACCGGAATTTCTTCCATCGACGAAATAATGGAGATGCAAATGGCCAGGTCGATGGCCGGATCTTCCACCTTGATGCCGCCGGCCATGTTGAGGAAAACATCTTGTGTGCCCATGCGAAAGCCGCATCTTTTTTCCAGCACCGCCAGCAGCATGTTGAGCCGCTTCTGATCGAAGCCTGTGGGTGTTCGCTGTGGCGTTCCATACGAGGCAGGACTCACCAGCGACTGTATTTCTATAAGCAAAGGGCGGTTGCCTTCGATGGTGGCTCCTATCGTCGCACCGTTGAGCTGACCCTCTTTGGGAGAAATGAGAATCTCCGACGGATTGGAGACTTCGCGCAGGCCGGTACCCAGCATTTCGTAAATGCCAATTTCGCTCGTGGAT
>JAAURZ010000541.1 GCA_012031955.1 Bacteroidia bacterium | reverse complement strand
AAACAAAACGAAAATGACCCGAATCGCGCCCACCCACCTTGAGCATGAGCACAGGCTCGATCTCTCCTGTTTGCAGCCACGGTGGGTGCAAGTGCCATTTGCTCATGGGATACAAGTAAAGATGAGTGCCGCTGGCCTTCGCTCCTTCCATGTCCTCCGGTGCGAATTGCAATGCACCCTTGATCTGTTCGCCGACTCCGGCAAACGTTTTGCCTTTGGGTATCTCCACATATATATTGAGAAAGTGATTGCGCCAATCGTTGACGGCACGTTCTTCAATCCACTTGTTGCTTGCCAGGTACAGACTCCACGGCGCGAAGTAGTGGTGGTCGTAGAACTCGCTGTTCTCGGGAAAGTCTTCGAAGACGCCGGTAATGGTTACGTCGTCGCGGTTGTCGAGACGTACAGTGCGGTTGATCGGATCGTCCGTCCCGAAAAGCGTTTCCGCCAGCGACCTGGAGATGAAAAGCGATTGGGACTGTTCGAGCCCGTGCCGCGGGCCGGATACCATATGAAAAGAGAATAGTTCGGCAGCAGCGGGATCAACAAATCTTCCCTGCCTGGTAACCTTGAGTTGGTCGGTCGCCAGGATGCCTTCTCTTACAAACGTGGTACGGCTAATTCGCTTGAATTGCCCACGATAGTCGCCCATCAAAGTCGTGCTAAGAGGATATGTCATCGTAGTGCCGGTGAATGTGCCGCCGTAATGTTCATTAAATCCAGCTTCCGTTACCTGCGCTATCCGCTCATAGCTGTCGAAGGCTTGTTCCACGAAACTCGTGCGCAATCCAAAGGCCGTTAAGCATGGCCACGATCATGCCGATGGCCAGCCCGCCGATGTTGATAAAGGAGTAGCCTTTGTTTCTGAGCAAATTTCTCCAACCGACTTTAAAGTAACTCTTGTACATGCCGTAGGTGTTTAGTGTCTTGTATCCTTCGACGGGTTTGATAATGCCGGGCCTGAAAAGCAGCAGCACATCGACGATAAATTTCAAATCCGCTTTCCTTTTCCCCTCCGTCAGCAGCCGTTCCGTATACAATTCCATCAGATCGCCTTCGATATGATTCATGAGCCTCGGGTGACAAAACCAGCGGAAGAAGCGAAGGGTGAGCCGGGGAGGAGTATTTTTATTCTTCATGTTGTCATTGTCATACTACGGTGTGCAGGCGACCATACAGATGCCAACCACAGGTGCAGCCGGCGGTGCCAGTCTCTGCTTTGTGTTTCTATAATTTTAAATTTCTATAAACTTGGTGTTTAGCGCCATCTTAGGAATGGCACGCCACAGTTGGTCTCGCGTACTCCGGGTGTATTCCATCGCTTTTTTTCCGATGGCAGTTATTTGAAAATACTTCTTAGGTCTTCCGGCCCGTTCTTCGGTCGCTTCACCACTGTGGGATTTTATGTACCCTTTGTTTTCAAGCCTCACCAGTGCGGTATGCAATGCTCCCATACTCACATTGCGCGAAAGCCTGGACTCGATTTCTTTCTTGATCGAAATACCATACGCTTCATTGTAAAGAACACCGATAGTCAGGATCACGATTTCTTCAAACTCACCAAGCTGATACTTTTTCATGCCAAATAATTTCCTAAATGTAGGAATAATAACCGTGCCACAACCGGCGTGCTTGCAAATTGGAATGATTTAATAGTAAGGGCTCGCATACATCGTCCGGTTACGAACGATTGAACAACAGAAGCGGGCAGTATGTCTTGGTGTATTATGCATAGTAAGGAGGCGGTTTGTGGCGACGCAGGTTAGTTTGTCAACGATTAATTCGTGGCATGGAATTTATTCCTACATTTAGGAAAATAGTATACTGTGAAGAGATGCAACCTCGGAGCGTTTGAAGAGATCGTGATTCTCACCATCGGCATACTTCAGAAGGAAGCTTATGGAGTTGCGATTATGAATGGAATAGAAACTCATCTGTACAGGACGGTGAGTATGGGAGTATTGCATACAGCACTCCTGAGACACAAGAAGGACTATGTGGAATCATCCTTAGGCGGGTCCACAGAGGAAGGGATGGGAAGGCGCGAAAGTATTTCTGCATCACAGCGCCCGGAAAAGGGCCATGGCGTACGCGAGAGAAACCAGAGATGAACTGTGGAGATTAATATCAAAGATTGCGTTCAAACTAAAATTCATAAATCGGTATGACCTCACATAAATTACCTCCCAGGTTATTTCTCCGTTTTTTTCGGTGGTATAGTCGCCCGGAGCTTACAGACCACATTGAGGGAGACCTTTTGGAGGAATACAATATCCGGCTGAAAAAGTTTGGCAAAGGAAGAGCCGATTTAAAGTTTATTTTGGATGTGGTGCTTTTGTTCCGATCAAGTATTGTGAGACGGATATCCCCCGGAGCAACTCTAATAAATTACGATCTGCTGAGGAGTAATTTCAAGATTGGTTTTAGAAACAGTATTCGCGACAAGGGGTATTCGTTGATTAACATCAGCGGACTTGCTCTTGGGATTTCGATTTCGCTTTTGATTGGATTGTGGATCAACGACGAGTTACAGTTTAACAAGCACTTCACAAATTATCACCGAATCGGCAGGCTCGTAAGAAACATTACGGTAAACAATGAAATTCTATCCAGGACCTACCTCCCGAATACCATCGGAGATGCGTTGAGATCTCAATACAAAGATTTGTTTCTGCGCGTCTCTATGGCCTATCCGATAGAAGACTATTTTATCACGGTGGGAGAAAAGAAACTCACATTGCGCGGCGAGTTTTTGGAACCCGAGGGCGTTGCGTTGTTTGACCTGAAAATGGTGCATGGACAGCTTAACAACATGACAGACAGTCATTCGATCTTTCTTTCAGAGTCGGTATCAATAGCATTATTCGGAAACGAGAATCCGGTTGGAAAGCAGCTGAGCATCAATAACAGTATGGATGCAACCGTAACGGGCGTATACGAAGATATGCCCGCCAGCACGATGCTCTTTTGATGCGAAATTTTTTGCGCTCTCGAATTGCTGGCCATGCATGAACCCTGGATGA
>JAAURZ010000540.1 GCA_012031955.1 Bacteroidia bacterium | reverse complement strand
CAATATTTCATCCGACCTTCCTAATGTCAATATCGGCGATGCCAACATCAAGGACATTTCCGCGCCGGCACTCGACGGAATCCCGCAGGTGCCGGGCACAGAAAACCTTGGCAGCATCGGCGATATCACCCAACAGGCCGGACAATACGGCAACGATGTGAAAGCCATCGCCAGCGGCGACCTCGGCGAAGTAAAGCAGGTACCTGAGTTGATCGAAAACAAAGTGGGCGAAATGGCCGACGTGAAAGGGCTGCAGGACCAAGCTTCCCAGATTCCGATCAACCCGGCCATGAGTGAAGAGGAAGCCAAAGCGCAGATAAAAGAACAGGTGAAAAAAGTGGCTGTCGACCACTTCGCGGGTCATGAAGACAAACTGAAAGAGGCGATGGACAAGATCGCCAAATACAAGCAGAAATATTCTGAAGTACAAAGCCTGAAAGACCTGCCCAAGCGCGTACCCAACGCCATGAAAGGCAAGCCCCTGCGCGAACGCCTCGTGCCCGGCGTCACCTTGCAGTTCCAACGGAAGAACGATTATCTCCTCGACGTGAGTCCATCTATCGGCTATCGCTTCTCCGGCCGCATCACCGGCGGGCTGGGCTGGAACCAGCGCTGGCGTACGACCACAGTAATCGCCACTTTAGTCCCGGGGCGCGCATCTTCGGTCCGCGCTCATACGGCGAGTTCAAAATCAAAAGGGATTTTCCATCCGTGCCGAAGCCGAGTACATGAACACCTTTGTGCCGCCCAAATTCAGAACAGGTCCCACCGAGGGCAACCGTGAGTGGGTGCCTGGTTTCTTCACCGGCATCAAGAAAGACTACAAGTTCCTCAAACATGTGCGGGGCAACGTGCAGATCATGTACAACCTCTACGACCCGCACTACAAAAGCCCGTACGCCGACAAACTCAACATGCGCATAGGGTTCGAGTTCCCACAGAAAAAGAAGAAGGCCAGGAAGGCTGAGGAGAAAAAGTAGACCATCTCACGAGGTCGCTTTTTTTTTACGATATTCAAAGGCACAAACTTGACCTGTTGCCATGCGCGCCATCCTCCTTTTAATACTTGCCTTCACCACAGCGAAGTGTTGCGTCGCCCAGGGCAAGTATTACACCACATTTGATAACGCTAAAATCTACTATGAAGTGGAAGGCAGTGGCCCAACTGTTCTACTCGTTCATGGATTCATAGTCGACGGCGAATCATGGAAGCGCGGCAAGCTGCGGCAGGCGCTCATCGACCAGGGCTTTAGAGTGATTACGCTGGACATGCGCGGTAACGGCCGTTCCGACAAGCCACACACACCCGAAGCATACGCGAACGATGCTGAAGCGAAAGACATAATTGGCTTGCTGACGATGTTGAAGGTCGAGACTTATGCTGTGATAGGTTATTCCCGAGGATCGATCATCGCAGCCAGGTTGCTGGTGCTGGACAACCGGGTGAATAAAGCCATACTCGGTGGAATGGGCGACGACTTCACTAACCCCGATTGGCCAAGGCGCATTATGTTCTACAAAGCCCTGGTAGGGGAGGACGTACCCGAACTCGCCGGCATGGTAAAATACGTGCAGGAATCTAAACTCGATCAGCAGGCGCTGGCCTTTCTGCAAAAGGAGCAGCCGTCCACAAGTAAGGAGGAACTAGGCAAAATCACCGTCCCGGTGTTGGTAGTTTGCGGCGACCAGGATAGCGACAATGGTTCCGCTGGAAAATTGGCCAGCCTCATTCGCGGTGCTGTACATAAGCAGGTACCAGGCACACACAACGACGCGGCACGTTCGCAGGAATTTGCCAACGCTGTTATACAGTTCCTTCGCAACTGAAGACGTATGTGGTCACACCAGCCGCTGAACAAAATTTATCACCACGGAAACGCAGTTACTTGAACAACCAGAATTTCCGTAGCTTCGTGTGAATTCGCCACGATACCTTTTGCACCAATTTTTTTTTAGCCTCACACTTCGCCAAAATCAGATTTCCTTACACAACCCCATCTACTCCTTTTGTACTAGCGGGATTAAGCAGCATGTTAGGCATCAACAAGTTGTAATTTCTGCCGCGCGGCTAAAACACACGTGGCCTTACGCCGGCCGCACGTTGGGCCGTTTTCTGTTGGGCATTTGAATCAGTACTTTTACATCGACTTCTGCACAGACCTTGTGGTCAGTCATGGTAACATGCGACCACGCCCTACGTCCCGGACCGGCACTACCGTTGGCTGTCAGACAAAGCCGGCCGGACGCAAGGGAAATTGTACCACACATTTCTCGTATTCGCCCACGACCAAGTCGCATTTGTCGCAACCGCAATTCCATCCTTTTGCCGTATTCTCTATTCTATTTGCCAACCCACCACATAATTTTCTAAATTGGGATGGTTCGTGTTTGTCATGAGGTCTGCATTCAAAATAGCGCTGTTTGTATTCGGGTTCGTCCTGTGCAACAATCCATGGTCTGTTGCGCAGACTCGTCCCTATCAATTCGCACACATCGACGTCAACCAGGGCTTATCGCACAACCACGTTACCGCCATCATGAAAGACAGGAAAGGGTTCCTGTGGGTAGGCACCAACTCCGGCCTCAACCGCTACGACGGGTACACCTTTCGCGTGTTTCGCAACGACCTGCGCGACTCCACCAGCATCAGCAACAACTACATCAACTCCCTGTTCCTAGACCCCGACGGCCGCATTTGGGTTAATAGCATCAACAGCATTACCAGCACCAACATTTACCACCCCGCCACCGAGTCGTTCACGCAAAATACCCAGACCTACCTGGCCGGGTACAACATTCCTTTCGGCGCCATACCAATATAATAGAGGACTCACGCGGATACTTTTGGTTTCTGCACGGTACCAACGGCCTCTTTCGATACAACCGTGATCTTAAGGAGACACAACCCGTGCGCTATGTGTCCGAAGACAGCGTGGCCGAAAATACCGTACAAGTAACAGCACTGGCGGAAGGGGCCGGCGGGGGCGATATGGTTCATACAACGCGACGGCACCATTTGCAAAC
>JAAURZ010000539.1 GCA_012031955.1 Bacteroidia bacterium | reverse complement strand
GTGAACGAATTAAAGTATCGGGATTCCATATTTTGGTTGGTTTATTTTGAGCCAAGGTACCTCTCGAGCACCCCTGTTTCGCGATCCGTCGCATGCTCCCTCGTTGTAATGATTGCCGATGCGGCAACCATGTCGAGCCGCGTTACAAGTTACTATCCGGCAGCAGGTAATAGTCTTTCAGGAAAAGCGATCGCCTTCAAAAGGGATTCAATGCAATGGTGGTCAAATTTAGGACAATTAATCCGTAAATCATTTTTTTATTGCCTGTTTCTCCGGGTTCTGCCGCGGTGGAGCGAGCCCGCAGCGTGGTACAGCGCCTATTCGTATGCTGCATGCATGAGATTGAATTTGCCGTAGCAGAAATCGCCGTCGGCATAGTGATAAATCGTTTCGGCCCTGGTGCCCAGCCGGTATCCGTTTATTTCCCTGTACTCCTTCAGTGGCGTCGACCACGGGGTACGCTGCAGGGTGCCGTCGTCTCTAAGCGCATAGCGGTCGTTGGAAATGAAATTGATCAGTTCGCCGCGGTCGTTGAAATATAACTTCGCGGATACAGTGACGTCGCCGTGCGTGAAGGTAGCCTCCACCTCGTTCCCCTCGGGTTTTCCCCAGCGTATGCGTCCATCTATAAGCGTAGCGGGCGCCATCACACACATGTCGTTAAAGAAAGTAACGGTTTCGGATACATCCATTTGCCTGCCCGATTGGTATTCTACCCGGAACAACGAAAGCAGCCTGATGTCCATCGAAGCGTGGCCGTTCTCAAAACGGTGAAAGCCGGCCACCGGCACTTGCTTCATGGTGGCCTGCATGAAGAACAGCCGGGTCGGGCTGCTCATGAAATTATGTTGTTCGGAATGAAATGGCATCCAGGCGGATGTTTCGTGCTGCCGAAATTGCCCCGTGAACGCAACAGTGAATGCCTGCACTTTCGGTTTGCCCACAGCGCCGGTGTAGCGCAGGTATTTTTTTACGAGATCGGGCAGGTGCAGCATGTCTCGTTCGGTGAGCACGCCGGCTTGTGCCGAAATGTTTTGCACACGGGCAAGCGCGACGTCGTGGTGATAGGTACGGCTGAAACGCCACTGCCCGAAGGCGGCTACGCATGCGAACAGGATGACTACATTGGCAACAGTGCCGTACTTCGCGTCGTCCCAGGCTGTCAAGATGAGGTACTGCGACAGTACGATGGCCACCACGCCCGCCATCCACCAGTAATCATGCTCCAAGTAGCGCAGCAGCACGGCAGCGATAAATAACATGGCGGCAGCAAGCCACAGCATGCCATTTACTTTTGTGACCGGCAGCGCAAGCTGGTTGAGGGGAGCCAGGTGAAAGGCTTTTAAGAAGCCCGCAACATGCAGCAGGCCGTGCGCGACTACGATAACAAGTAATGCAGCTTTCATTTGATGTCTAAATAGGGTGTGACTCGTGATAAATGTATATAGCGCACAAGTGGGTATCAATGAACAACGACCTGCTGGCTCCATGACATATATCACTGCGCGCAAACATCAATGTCATCCATGGGCGACGATCGCCGTCATGGAAAACGCCGACGGTGTTCGTTTACTTGGTAGAAAAAAAGGAGGTAGCTATGAACTTAACACTTAAAAGAAGTGGAGGTGTTCCTTCACTGTTCTCAAACTTGTTTGGGAACTCGCTGTTTGATCAGGACCTTTTCGACCTGGACAAAGATTTGTTTTCCTCCCGGTTAGGCATTACCGTGCCGACCGCCAACTTCACCGAAGCTCCAAAAGAGTACAGGATCGAGTTGGCCGCACCCGGTCTCAACCGGAAAGACTTCGACATCGAAGTGGATAACCACACACTCACAATCAAAGCGGAAAAGGAAGAAGAGCAACATGAAAAGGAGGGTGAATACACGCGCCGCGAGTATTCATTCAGCTCGTTCAGCCGCTCATTCAGTCTGCCTGAAAACGTGAAGGAATCCGACATCGATGCCAAGTACGAAAACGGCGTGCTGAAAGTAACGATCCCGAAAGTGAAGGAAACTGTTGTGCGTCCGGCTAAGAAGGTTTCTGTGAATTGACATCCTTTCATGAAGCCGGTGTGGATCGGCGATTGCCGATAGACGGTTGTTTAGGAAGAAGGGGCAGGCGGGAGTCTGCCCCTTTATTTTCCTGGCACTCGTTCAGTTGGCCGATGGCCACTTTTTTTATTTTTGCCTCAATCTCGCGCATGGTGTGTTCCCAGCCGTCGTTGTCAGGTTTTTTTTTGCGAAGGTACGCCAGCGCTTTTTCAGCGGTGGAGCGTGCTTGCTTATAGTCTTTGCGTTTTTCGAGCAGCTCTATTTTCTGAATATACACCCAACGGTCTTCGTGTATGGCAAGCGCCTTGTTGAGCCACGCAAGCACCTGCTCGTCATTTTCGCCCAGCGAGGTATAATAGTAAGCCGCCTGTGAGAGCAGGTCTATGCTTACCGGATTTTTTTCCAGTGCCTGCGCAATTGCCGCCTTGACTTCGTCGTGGTCGTGTGTTTGAATGGTGAAGTGAATAAGCGTGTGCTCCCAGGCCAGCAATAGTTCGGCGTCGTAGCGCACGTGGTCCAGCCAGATGGTGAGCGACTCAAACCGGTGCGTGGTTTGTTCCGGCGTTACTTCGATGCGTGCGGCTTCCGTTCCGGGATCATACTCCGAAGGATGGCCATAAAGTTTGGTGGTATCTGCATTGAATAGCACCGTCCACATTTTTCGCCGGGTATTGTGACCATCGCATAAGCCCCAGGTTTCAGGCGTATTGTGTTGATGGTTACTTCTTCGTCGAAGCGAATGATGGTGCAAGGGCCTCCGCCCGTTCTCCAGAGTCTGTTGAACGGAACCACTTCGCCCATGATCTTGCGGCCGCGAATAGAAGGCCTGCCGTAGTCGATACGAAAATGAGTGTACCCGATTTCAGCCCGAAAGCGCGCACGCGGACTGAGTTCGGGCAATTGTAATTGTGCTTTGGCCATCATCGTAACAACATGCAGAAGAAGATAAAAGAAAGTCGCATGGTCATGTCTT
>JAAURZ010000538.1 GCA_012031955.1 Bacteroidia bacterium | reverse complement strand
GTCGTTATTAAGCCGGATGTACTTTTCTGCCTGGTGTTCAGTGTCTACGTTCGCCTTTGCCGTGGGCGTGTCGACATTCAACTTCGGCACCCTGTCGCGCTACAAAATTCCATTGCTACCCTTTTATACGATCGCGCTGATACTCATCTACGATCACTCGAAAAGGGAAAGAAAATTAGCGACGTTTGAATCGACCGAATAGCGTTCGCGTACCGTCTGTTGTCCCTTTGCGCCCAGCTCCCGTCGCTTCACCTGATCCGACGCGAGCAAGGCGAGCAACGCCTCCCAACGCTCACCCGGCTTTACCAGCAGTCCGGTTTGCCCATGCTGAATGATTTCAACGTTAACGCCGACGGCGGAAGCTACAGCGGGTATACCCAACGACATATACTGCAGCGCCTTGAAGCCACACTTCCCCTTCGACCACTCGTCGTCCGGCAATGGCATGATGCCGATGTCGAACTGGCTCAGGTCTTCTATTTCGGATTGTGCGCTCCAGGGTACAAACCGGGCCTGCAATTTTTTGAACGCGGGCGCGGTATCGGCAATTACGCGAATCTCCACATCGGGGTAGCGCTGCTGAAGCCGCAGCAAACTGTCTTCAATTTCAAGCAAATATTTCAAAGTGGAGTGTGTTCCCGTCCAGCCGGCAACAACATTGGAACTTCTTGCGCCGGGGTCGTAAGTGCGATGGTATGCCGTGTCTATCGTCGTTGGATTCAACACAACCCGGCCGGCAAATTGCCGGGCATAGTTGCATA
This sequence comes from Bacteroidia bacterium, assembly GCA_012031955.1. The sequence goes on along the minus strand of JAAURZ010000538.1, from coordinate 2,282 downwards.
AATAGGAGTTGCCGCAACTCACCGTGTAACTCCAGGCGCAAATTCTCTTCACCTTGCTTCGCCACTTGGCTAATCGTAAGAGGAAGGATTCGTGCGTGCGGTCGGTCATCCAGATGGCGTCGTCGAAGTCATAAACGATCCTCCTGCGAAACACTTTGGCGAGCAGCCATTCGAAAACGGGAGGCCCGACGGGGGTGGCTTCGCGGTGGATAAAGACAAAATCATAGCGTGTCGAAGCGAAGATTATATTCGTCCGCTTAGTGAGTCCTTTAAGCATGATGAAGCATTTGGCCAGCGCATTTCCCGGTTTGAAAAAATTCGCCAGTTATGGGAATCGAGGAACGACTGCACACGGTAAGTAACGCCGTGTTGTTGCAGATGCTCAAAATATTGTTCGAACCGAAATCGCTGTGAGGGAGATTCACCCAGCGGGTAGGGTACCAGGAAAAGGATTTTCATCACTTTTTGAAAGTGGCAATTATGCATTTTTCATTTTATAAATTTTGCGGCTAGCTTTACCCCTCAGAATCGAAGTCTGGCACAGTAGTGGCGTCCCTCGTTGCGGTCGCAAACCCCGGTACATGGAACAGCAGGAAATAGTGATTGACGCTTCCAGGCGAAGCTTGTTCGACTGGCGCGAATTGTGGCGCTACCGCGAGTTGTTCTATTTTTTCACTTGGCGCGACATCAAGATCAAGTACAAACAAACAGTGCTTGGTTTCCTGTGGGCTATTCTGCAGCCGCTCTTCATGATGCTAATCTTTACGCTCTTCGTGGGCAGGGCCTTGAACGTGCCGTCGCAAGACTTGAAATACCCGGTCTTCGTATTCTCGGGCCTCATTGTTTGGAATATCTTTTCTGCCGGGCTCACCAATGCTTCCAACAGCATGGTGAACAATGCCATGATCATAAGAAAATATACTTTCCCCGGCTGATCATTCCCGTGTCTTCCATATTGGGTGCACTGTTCGACTTTCTCATGACTTTTGTATTGTTTGTGGCGCTGCTGCTTTTCTATCAACAACCTGTTCATACTTCTGCCCTGCTGTACTGGCCGCTGGCTGTGCTGGTGTGCGTGCTTGCCACACTCGGGCCTGGCTGCTTGCTGGCGGCGCTCAATGTAAAGTACCGCGACTTCCGCTACGTGATACCCTTCCTGGTGCAAGTGCTCTTTTTTGTAACACCGATATTATATCCGGTTTCCATACTCGATCATCCGGTACTTAAATATGTCCTGGTAGCATCGCCCATGTACGCTGCTGTAGAATTATTCAGACTCCCGCTCACAGGTGCGGAACCCAACATGCAGTTTCTAATGATAAGCCTCACCACAGGCATTCTGCTGCTTATAACCGGTCTTGTTTACTTTAAAAGGACAGAAGATTTCTTCGCTGACTTTGCCTGATTGATGAAACCTATTCTCGAAGTACACGACATTTCTAAGCGGTATCAGATCCAGCATATCGCCGGCGGGTACTTTAGCCTGCGGGAACGCATTCAGGGCGGGTTCAGGTTTGAGAAAATGAAGAAGGAAGCGTTCTTCGCACTCAACGATATTTCATTCGACGTACACCGCGGAGAGTCCGTAGGCATCATCGGCCGAAACGGCGCTGGCAAGTCAACATTGCTTAAAATATTGTCGCGCATCACGCCGCCCTCATCGGGCAAAATAGTGACACGCGGTCGCATCGCCAGCCTGCTCGAAGTCGGCACCGGCTTTCACCCCGAACTTACAGGTCGCGAAAATGTCTACTTCAACGGATCGTTGCTGGGCATGAAGCGAAAAGAGATCGCATCCAAGTTCGATGAGATCGTAGACTTCAGTGGCGTCGAAAAATTTCTTGATACGCCACTCAAGCACTACTCCAGCGGCATGCAGTTGAGACTTGCTTTTGCCGTGGCGGCGTTTCTTGAACCGGAAATTCTGGTGATCGACGAAGTGCTGGCTGTGGGCGATGCGGAATTTCAGAAGAAGTGCCTGGGAAAAATGGAAGACGTGACGAGGAGCGGCAGAACAATTTTGTTCGTAAGTCATAACATGGCAGCCGTCGAAAACTTGTGTCGCAAAGGGGTGCTGCTGGGTGGCGGTAAGATTGTGGAACAGGGCCCGATACAAAAGGTGATAGGCACGTACCAGCAACAGCTCACGCAGGAGGTGTCGCAACGCTGGAGCCGGCGCAAGCCTGCCTCGGCACCCATGTCATTCGAGTCTATTGAAGTAGACGTGGCCGGCACTCAACCAAGCATGAAGCTTGCGTTGAAAATAAAAAGTCGCCAGCAAC
>JAAURZ010000537.1 GCA_012031955.1 Bacteroidia bacterium | reverse complement strand
AGAACCCGACCGTGTCGAATGCGGGTCCTAACCAGACCGGCGCCTCGGCCGTGTGCGGCACCAGCACGGTGCTGGCGGGTAACGTTCCGACGATAGGTACGGGCCAGTGGAGCTTCGCGGTAGGCGGTAACCCGGATGGTCTTGGCGTGATCAGCGACGTGAACAGTGCCACGAGTGTATTCAGCGGCACAGCGGGCCAAAGTTATATACTTACCTGGACGATCAGCAACGGAGTGTGTGCAGCAAGTACAAGCGACGTCTCGATCCAGTTCGATCAATCACCGACGGTGAGCAACGCCGGCGCCGACCAGAACATCTGCGGCACCGGCACCACACTCAACGGCAACTTGCCAGTGATCGGTACAGGTGCTTGGAGCTTCGCTCCGGGCGGAAACCCGGACGGGTTGGGCAACATTTCGAACGTAAACAACAGATTGAGCGGCTTCACCGGCACAGCCGGCGTGAGTTATACATTAAGGTGGACGATCAGCAACGGCGTGTGTACCCCGAGTGCTGACGATGTGGTGATCAACCTTCAACAGAACCCGACCGTGTCGAATGCGGGTCCTAACCAGACCGGCGCCTCGGCCGTGTGCGGCACCAGCACGGTGCTGGCGGGTAACGTTCCGACGATAGGTACGGGCCAGTGGAGCTTCGCGGTAGGCGGCAACCCGGATGGTCTGGGCGCGATCAGCGACGTGAACAGTGCCACGAGTGTATTCAGCGGCACAGCGGGTCAAAGTTATATACTTACCTGGACGATCAACAACGGAGTGTGTGCAGCAAGTACAAGCGACGTCTCGATCCAGTTCGATCAATTACCGACGGTGAGCAACGCCGGCGCCGACCAGAACATCTGCGGCCCTTCAACAATTCTGGCAGCGAATGTTCCCGCACTGGGTACTGGTCAATGGAGCTTCGCTCCGGGAGGCAATCCCGACGGTCTTGGCAACTTCGCGGATATGCTTGATCCGGCAAGTTCGTTCTCGGGTACACCTGGAATAACGTACATACCTCGTTGGACGATCACCAATGGCGTCTGCTCCAGCGCTGACGATGTAGTAATACAATTGAAAAGAATTCCGGACGTGCTGGCCGCCGATCAAGGCATTTGCAGTGGTGCAAGCACCAGTGTTGCGATCTCCAATCCCAACGGTGTCCCGGGAACAACATTTAGCTGGATCGTACAATCTGTTAATAACGTCCTTGGCGCTTCAGGTGGAACAGGAAATGTAATCAGCCAGGTACTCACGAGCCAGGATGGTATTTCGTCAGGCTTTGTGATCTACAGGATAACGCCGACTGCAGATATCTGCAATGGGTTCAACTATAGACGTCAGGGTAGACGTGAGTCCCGTGCCCGTCATCACTTCTCCGGCCACTTCACTGATTCAGGAAATTTGCAGTGGGGCAACGCTTAACTTCACACCAACCTCGTCAGTAGGAGGGACAACTTTCAATTGGACGTCATCCGTCATTGGTAGTCTTTCCGGCGTGTCGCCCGGCGGCAGCGGTACCATCAACGATACACCGGTGAATAGCACCAACACCACCGCGGTGATCATTTACAACATCACACCATCCGTTGCAGGCTGCCAGGGAGTGGCAGTCAACTACGTGGTAACAGTGAGGCCGGTACCTGATGTGGCGGCCTCTGACCAGACGATATGTTCCGCCGAGACCACCAACATACCAATCACCAATCCGAACGGCGTAACCGGTACAACGTACGCCTGGACTGTGACTAGTATTGATAAAGTTTCAGGTGCCAATTTCGGCAGTGGTAATGTAATCAGTCAGCAGTTGACCAATACCGACGGTGTGGTTGATGGAACCGTTACGTACGAAATTATTCCTTCTGCAAAATGGCTGCCCAGGTGCGCCAATCACGGTTACGGTCACCGTGAAACCGAAACCGGTAATAACGAATGCGGCGACGTCCCTCGCTCAACAAATTTGCAGTGGCGAGTCGCTGAACTTTCATACCCCACGTCCACCATACCGGGTACCACATTTGACTGGACCACGACCTTAACAGGGCCGATCGACGCGCTACTGTCACGGCGGTCGGATCAGGCAGTATCACCGACGCGCCTTTGAATAACGGCAATGTTTCAGGTACAATCACATATCACATTATTCCAACTTTCAATGGATGTACCGGACAGGCTGTGGATTTGGTGGTGCAGGTTAGACCCTTGCCCACAGCAACGGCTTCCGACATCACGATCTGTAGCGGGGAAGCGGCCGTGATACCAATATCTACCGCGCCCAAGAATGTGGCGGGCACCACGTTTGCGTGGGTCGCCGTGCCGAGCGGAAATGTGAGTGGTGCGCTTGATGGAAACGGTTCAACGATCAACCAGGTGCTTACAACCACGGACGCCAATGTGGGTACTGTGATGTATCAGATTTATCCAACAGCAAACACTTGCCTTGGGCCGGTGACGGTGGTAACTGTAACAGTGAATCCGGCAGCAACTGTTTCCGCAGGTGCGGACTACAGCGTCTGCGAACCTGCCAGCATTGTGCTGAGTGGCACCGTTGGCGGAAGCGCTTCGTCTGCAACATGGACTTTTGTAGGTGGAAACGGATCCATTTCGGGTAGCACGACAACATTTCCAAATGTAACCGCGACATATACCTTAGGGGTTGGCGACGTTGGCTCGGCGATTCAATTTGTTCTTACCACCAACGATCCAGACGGAGTTGGTCCATGCACGCCCCAGGCCGACGCAGTGTTGGTGACTGTAAATCCGGAAGCCGGTGTAACGGCACCCGCTGATTATTTTGTTTGCGAGCCTGGTTCAATTACGCTCAGCGCCACGCTTACGGGCAGCGCCACCAGCGGAACATGGAGCAAGGTGTCAGGTGTTGGAAACTTGACTGTCAGCAGCGTTACAGGTTCGCAGGTTACGGCCGTATTCATACCGGATCCTGCCGACGTGGGAACAACCGTGTCATTCCTGATCACCACCAACGACCCGGATGGTTCCGGACCCTGTACGGTGGCTACCGACGATCTTTCCATCACCATCAACGAGTCGGCT
>JAAURZ010000536.1 GCA_012031955.1 Bacteroidia bacterium | reverse complement strand
GTTTGAAAGTACCGATCAACGCATTCTTCTCGTCCAGCACCTGCACTTTGGAAAGAAAAAACGACACGCCTCGTTTTACTGTGAGCACCCTTTCGCCGGAGGGCGTCTTGATGTCGATCTCAAAGGGCGTCATCCGCTTGTAGTCGGAGAAGCGAAACAGCTTTGTAAAAAAGCCGAGCCGCTCTTCGCGGCATTCGAGAATGATCTGTTGCGAGTCGGGGTCGTAGATGTCGAAGTTGTTGGCGGCTTTGAAGAAGCCCACGTGTTCTTTTACAAAAAACAGGTTTTTGTTCAGGATAGGATGCATTCTGCTAAAGGTTCTGGTTAATTGTCGTCAAGGGTCTTCAAGCAATTTGCCAAGAATTTTGCGAAAGTCGCGGGCCTCAACTTTAAATTGTTGTGTTGTGCTGAAGAAATTTACGCGCATCCGCGCCGTCAGCCGATCTTTCGCAGTATCTGGTTGATGGAACAGGCGTCGATAAGGCGGCTTCGGATTTCGCTTGCCTTCACGCGTTCTTGTGTCATGGTGTCGCGGTCGCGGATAGTTACGGTGTCGTCTTCAAGCGTCTGGTGGTCTATGGTCACACAGTACGGCGTCCCGATGGCATCCTGGCGGCGATAGCGGCGGCCGATGGCGTCTTTTTCTTCGTAGAAACAGCGAAGGTCGAATTTGAGGTCATTCATAATCGCTGTTGCTTTTTCTGGCAAGCCGTCTTTTTTCACCAGGGGTAGTATGGCCACTTTGTTGGGTGCCAGCGGCGCGGGTATGCGCAACACTACGCGCTCGCTGCCGTCTTCCAGTTTTTCTTCCTTATACGATTTGGAAAGCACAGCGAGGAACATGCGGTCAAGGCCGATGGAAGTTTCAACCACGTATGGGATAAAACTCTGGTTAGTTTCCGGGTCGAAGTATTGAAGCTTTTTGCCGGAGAATTTTTCATGATTCTTAAGGTCGAAGTCGGTGCGTGAGTGAATGCCTTCCAGCTCCTTGAAGCCCATCGGGAAATTGAACTGAATGTCGCACGCGGCGTTGGCGTAGTGCGCGAGGTTGAGGTGATCGTGGAAGCGGTAGTTTTCTGTTCCCAGCCCCAATGCGTGGTGCCAGCGCATCCGCTTTTCCTTCCAGAACGCGTACCACTTCATCTCTTCACCCGGCTTCAGGAAGAACTGCATCTCCATTTGTTCGAACTCGCGCATGCGGAAGATGAACTGACGCGCCACAATCTCGTTGCGAAACGCCTTGCCGATCTGCGCGATGCCGAAGGGTAGTTTCATCCGGCCGGTCTTCTGCACGTTGAGGAAGTTTACAAATATGCCCTGCGCCGTTTCGGGCCGGAGGTAAATCTTGTTGGCCTCGTCGGCAAGCGACCCGATTTCGGTAGAGAACATCAGGTTGAACTGCCGTACGTCGGTCCAGTTGCGCGTGCCGGAAACGGGGTCCGTTATTTCCAGGTCAACGATCAGTTGTTTCATCGCCGCCATGTCGCCGGCACCCATGGCGGTTTTGAGCCGGTCGTTGATGTCGTCAATTTTCTTCTGGTATTCAAGTACGCGCGGATTGGTACTGAGGAACATGGCCTTATCGAACGATTCGCCGAAACGTTTCGCCGCCTTCTCGGCCTCTTTATTGATCTTGTCTTCTATCTTGGCTATTGCGTCTTCCACAAGCACGTCGGCACGGTAGCGCTTTTTTGAATCTTTGTTGTCGATCATCGGATCGTTGAAAGCATCTACGTGGCCCGAGGCTTTCCAGGTGGTCGGGTGCATGAATATGGCCGCGTCGATTCCCACAATGTTGTCGTGCAGCAGGATCATGAACTTCCACCAATAGTCCTTGATGTTGTTTTTCAGTTCGGCTCCGTTTTGCCCGTAGTCGTACACGGCACTGAGGCCGTCGTATATTTCGCTGGAAGGAAAAATAAACCCATACTCTTTGGCATGAGCAATTACATTCTTGAAAAGGTTATCCTCTTGATTAGCCATAGGGGGCAAAGATAGATTTTTACCCGGAAGGCTTAAGCGATGCCGATGTAATTTTGAAATCGAAAAAATGAGGATACAACAGTTGTTAGGCTATGGTGGCCACCTCTGCATGACTTGTATTCCTCAGGCCGATCCAACCGGTTTGTTTGTAAGGAATTTTTACCGTTATGGTGGTGCCCACGCTGGGTGCCGACTCTATCTGGATGGAACCAGCCAGCTTGGCCATTGTCTCTTTCACAATGTAGAGGCCGAGGCCCGAGCCCTTTGATTTTTCGTTGGCCCTGAAGAACATATCAAATACGCGACCCTGGAATTCGGGCTCGATGCCCTGCCCGTTGTCTTCCACCTTCAGGTAGAACGACTTGCCGTTGACGTGGTAACGCACGCGAATGTACTTGTCTTCTTTGCGCTGATCGTGGTATCGTATAGCGTTGGCTATCAAATTGGTGAGCACTATTTGCAGCCGGTTGCGGTCGCTCTCCACTTCCGCGTCGTGAGGTATTTCGAGTTGAAAGTCGATGTTGGACGCTTCAGGTGCAAACTTGAGTGTTTCCCATATCTCCTGCGCCAGGTCGGCAAGCGCGAACCGCTCGCGTGCCACTTCGAGCCTGTTGTTGCGCGAGTAGTCGGTGATATCGCGTACAAACTTGTCCAGCGAAAGCACGCGGTCGCGCATCATGCCCAGGTATCGCTTCGACTCTTCCGCATCGGGCGCGCGGTCTGCAATGTCGATCAGTCCGAGCACGGAGGCAAGCGGGGCACGCAAGTCGTGCGATGTGCTGTATACAAAGCGGTCGAGTTCCGCATTTACCTTCTTGAGCAGGCTGTTGCTGTTGGTAAGCTCGGCCGCGTTGCGATGGTTGAGGGTGATCATGAGAAAGATAACCATGATGGATGCGGGCATGCCTACCGAAAAGTTGATGATGATGTTGAGCAACTCCATTTCGGGTGTATAGTCGCGGTGCGGCAGTATGGAAAAATCAAAGAAGTAGGCCGACACAAACAGCACATAAGACGATATGGCCATGAGTATGGAAAAGAGCCGCTGGGTATATCCGAACACCGCGA
>JAAURZ010000535.1 GCA_012031955.1 Bacteroidia bacterium | reverse complement strand
GCTGAGCGCCTTGCAGGCACGCCAGGTAACGCGCGTCGGCTCCAATCAACATACGCCGGTTGATATACGCCTAATCTGCGCCACTAACATGCCGCTGCACAGGATGGTGCAGGAAGGCACTTTCAGGCAAGACCTGCTCTATCGCATCAACACGGTGGAACTGCACGTGCCACCGCTGTGCGAGCGCGTGGAAGATATACAACTTTTGGCGCAGCACTTCCTCGACTACTACGCGAAAAAATATCACAAGAAGGTAACCACCATCGCGCCAAGCGCCATGGACAAGCTGAAGCGGTACGCATGGCCCGGCAACATTCGCGAACTGCAGCACGCGCTGGAGCGCGCCATTATTATGACGGACTCTGAAACGCTGCAGGACAGCGACTTTCTCTTCAGCCGCTCGCTCACCACCAACACCACCAACGCCGACACACTCAACCTGGACGAAGTAGAGAAAGCAGCCATCGTAAAGGCGATACAGATGCACAACGGAAACATATCCAAGGCCGCAGAAGAGCTCGGGCTCACCCGGGCTTCGCTGTACCGGAGGATGGAAAAGTATGGACTTTAATTGGCGCTCTCCCTATGTAACCCGCGTGGGCCTGCTGGCGCTCACGCTCATCATCTTCGGTTACTTCATTTTTGGGGCGGGCGACTTTTGGCTCTCATTGCTATTCCTGGCGGCCGCGGCTTACCAGCTTCGTGCTTTGGTACAATACATCGAGCGTTCCAACCAAAACATCGCGTCTTTTTTAGACTCTATCAGCTTCGACGATCTCTCCTACTCTTTTAAAACGGAGAGCAAGGACCCTGGCGTGCAGCGCCTGCACGAGGAATTGAACGAGGCCATGAGCAACCTGCGCAACTCGCGGCGCGAAAAAGATTCTGAATTCCTGTTCTTCAAAAACATCGTGATGCATGTGGGCATCGGGCTCATTATTTTCAAGGAGGACGGCAAGGTGGAAATATTCAACAGCGCCGCCCGCCGGCTGCTGAAAGTAAACCGCGTGGCCAATATACAGGACCTGAAGGACGTGAGCGAGACGCTCGTAAATGTGTTTCAAAAACTAAAAACGGGAGGGCGCGAACTGGTACGCCTGAAGGTAGGCGAAGACCTCGTGCAACTGTCGGTATATGCCATCGAACTCACGCTGCGCGGCGAAAATGTGAAGCTCATCTCCATCCAAAACATTCAGTCAGAACTGGAAGAAAAGGAAATGGAAGCGTGGCAGAACCTGGTACGCGTACTCACCCACGAGATCATGAATTCGGTTACGCCGATCTCGTCGCTGGCAGGCATTGTCGAAGAGGAATTGAAAGACCACGCGAGCGGAGCAAAAACCCAACCCCTTTCGCAGGAGGAACTGATTGACATCCACTTGTCGCTACAGACCATCAGCAAGCGCAGCGAGGGCCTGATTCGTTTTGTGAAGGAATTTCGAAATCTCACCAACATACCCAAGCCCAGGCCCAGCATCATCAGCATACGCACTTTGCTGGACGAGCTTGTGATGTTGCATAAAATGGAGATCAGTGAAAACAAAATCGAAATTGCCATACAGGTTTACCCGGAAGACCTCACTGTGTCGGCCGATAAACACATGATCGAGCAAGTGTTGATTAATCTCATCAAAAATGCGGCCCAGGCATTCGACGACGAGCAAGTGGAAAGGCAGATAAGATTGAAAGCATACTTGAACGAAAAGTCGCGACCGGTCATTTCAGTGCTCGACAATGGCTCGGGAATAGACCCTGAAGCTATGGAAAAAATCTTTATACCCTTCTTCACAACCAAGAAGAGTGGCTCCGGCATTGGCCTAAGCCTTTCGCGTCAGATTATGCGACAGCACCAGGGCACCCTTACGGTCAAATCGACTGTGGGCGAGGGTACCGAATTCTTCCTTCGATTCTGACGATTTTACCCAAAAAACCATTTTCGTGGATGTTTGTGAGGCATAATTCGATTTAATACATTTGCGCATTACGTTTTCTCCTCATCCCTATGCAAGATATCCCCAAGAAAGTCACTCAAATTCTGGTAGATAAACTCGGCATTGCAGAATCAGAAATCACTCCGGACGCAAACTTTGTTAAAGACCTTGGCATCGACTCGCTGGACTATGCTGAAATTGTGATGGAGTTTGAGCAATCATTCGATATCCGCATACCCGACGATGATGCTGAAAAATTGCAAACCTTTGGCGAAGCCGTAAAATACATCGAAGGAAAATCAAGCGCTAGCCATTCGCTTCCATTTCAAAATAGTTGCCAAGCCGCATCACGCCGTTGGCCAATGCCTGACTTAACCTGTCTTGCTTGTCTGTTTCGTCCGGTGTCTCTGCGATCCAACCGTTCTCGTCGTCCGACCATCGTATCAGCCGCTTCACCGAGCCGGCGAGCACCAGGTCCATTTCATATAATTCATGACCATACTTATCGAGACACCCGGTAAACTGGAGGAGTATGTGGCCAGGTTTTGACAATTGGCCCTGGGCGCATTCGATGCTGTCGAGTTTCATAAGCAGACGTGTTTGTACATTCCACGCCTTGAATTTTATCTTCCGGATCGGGTTCCCCTGCATATCGTCAAAAATTTAGTAACGTTGAAGTGTGAACAACGAAGGTAAGCAACTCTTGTTTGTGGTGAACAAATACGCAGGCACCGGCTATCAATCGAAAGTGGAGGGTCGTATTGTCGACGTTTGCGCACAGCACGATGCCGAATGTACGGTGGAGTTCACGCAAGGGCGAGGGCATGCCACCGAACTTGCCCGCGAGGGGGTTCGCAAAGGCTTCGATGCCGTGGTGGCGGTTGGCGGCGACGGCACGTTGTACGCGACTGACGCTCGCCACACCGACTCACTCTATAGGTTCATCGCACCCTCAGCTTCGGATCCCGATGGTGAGTGGGAACCTGTCGGCGAATTCAGCTTCGAAGACTTCGGTGAAGACACGGGCTTGGCCAACTACAGAGGATTGGGCGGTAACGAGACCAACCTCTACATGGTTACCGAAGGCGGAGGGGCGCTACCAGGCTGGGAAGACTCTGGAAG
>JAAURZ010000534.1 GCA_012031955.1 Bacteroidia bacterium | reverse complement strand
AGATCGCCAAAATTGGCGGCGGTCAATTTTTCAGGGCCACAGACAACCAGGCACTGCAACGTGTATTCGCGCAAATTGACCAGTACGAAAAGGCCGAGATCAAAGAGACGCGGTTCAAAGACACGAGCGATTACTACTTCATTTATTTGCAGTGGGGAATTATCGTCTTGCTGCTGTGGCTTCTTACTAAATCGACGTTCATCAGCAACGTGCTTCAGGATTAGTACCTGAGCAGATCGCCCAGGTGGTCGGCATAGTATATCAACCTGCCCCCGAAAAAAACCAGCACAACACCCAGCACGAGGTTTAGCGCGCGAATAAACTTGGGCGTAATAACCAGGCGTAGCCTGTCGGCGAGCTTGGCCTTGAGGATGTCGGTGGTAAACACAGTGCCTACGATGGTGCCGAAATACAATGATGCTGTGGCAGTATGTGTATACCCCAGCTCCGTAGTAGCCACGCTGACGATGCTATCCAGAAGAACAACACCATGGGGCTGATGCCATTGATAACGAAACCCTTCACGATGAGTCGTAGCGGGCTGCGGGTATGAATTTTTTCAGGATCGTAGATTGTGAGCTTGCGGCTCTTCACAAAGAGGTAGTACACTCCGAAACCGAGCAGGATGGCGCCGCCACCGTAGGCCAGATAGACTTGAGAGCGTTGCGAGTCCAGGGCCTGCGACAAGCCCAGGTAAGCGAGTGCGATGTAGAAGGCATCGCTCAGCGACACGCCTATTGCCACAAAGAAGCCGCTCCAGAAGCCGCGTTCGATGCTGGTTTGAATGAGGGTGAAGAACACCGGCCCGATAAGAAAGGCAAGTACTACACCGGAAACTACGCCATTAAGAATGATGTCCATTAGAATGTGCTGCTACGAAAGACATCCAGTCGTCCAACTGGGTTCTTTTCATTACACGTGGGAATTTATTCTGGCCGCCAACTTTTCCTTTGGACTCCATCCAGTCGTAGAACATTTTCACCGGCAGCACGTCCACAACCACTTCTTTCAGCGCGGCACTCCGTTCCACGGCGTAGTCGTCGTTTGAGTATCTTGAGGTGATCGTCCAGCTTTTGTCGCAACGCCTTCCTGTCCACCTTGTCGTCGGTGCCCAGAAACCAATGATGCGCGAAGAGCGACCCGTGTGGTATGCCTCCGACGGTAAATTCTTTTACACTGATGTTCATATCGTCGGCTACAAGTTCAATCGCCTTGTTCATATTGTCGACCGACAAGTGTTCGCCGCACAGGCTCAGGAAGTGTTTGGTGCGGCCCGTAATAACGATCTCCGATTCTTCCAGCGAGGTAAACTTGATAACGTCGCCGATCAGGTACCGCCACGCACCCGCGCACGACGACAGCAGCAGCGCATACTCCTTGCCTTCTTCCACCTCGTCGATCAAAAGCGTTTCAGCATCGGTCTTTACTTCGCCGCTCGCATCGAAGTTCTTTTCTTCGAAGGGCACAAACTCGTAGAAGATGCCGTTGTTGAGCACGAGCCGCATAGTGCGGCGGTTAGGGTACGCCTGAAATGCAATAAAGCCTTCCGATGCCAGGTATGTTTCAATATAATGAATGGGTTTTGCAAGCAACTTTTCAAAACCCTTTCTATACGGGTCGAACGATACGCCGCCGTGCACGTACACCATCAGGTTGGGCCATATCTCATGGATGTTCTTCACTTTATAGTGCTTGAGTATTTTCTCCATGAGTATTTGAACCCATGCAGGCACACCCACGATGATGCCGATATCCCATTCATGCGCCTTGCGTGTGATCTCGTCCAGTTTTGCGTCCCAGTTGCGATTTTTCGCGATCTTCTTTCCGGGCTTGTAAAAATGCTGGAACCAAAAGGGAAGTCTCGCCGCCTGGATGCCGCTCAGGTCGCCTTCAAAATAGCTCCCTTTGTGATTGAGGTGTGTACTGCCACCCAGCATGAGAATGCCGGCAGTAAATATTTCGGACGGCAAATCATATTTGGACAACGTGAGGATTTGACGCAAGCTCGTTTTCTGGATTGCCTTCGTCATCTCTTTGGTTACCGGAATATACTTGGACGACGCCTCCGAGGTGCCTGAGCTGAGCGCAAAGTACTTGATACGGCCGGGCCAGCATATGTCTTTGACTCCCTTTAGGGCCAGCTTCCACCATTCGTTGTATATCTTGTTGTAGGTGTGAATTGGGACCTGCGCCCTGAATTGTTGGTAAAAGTCGCGCGGTCCTTTTCTGAATGCCCCCAGCAGCCTGTGAAAGTCGTACGATTTGCCGAACTCTGTCTGGCTGGCCTCCATGAGGAGTTCCTTCAATTCCTTTTTTTGCAACTCTAAAGGCGAAGAATATTCCTGCTCCAGCATCTCGCGGATGCGTATACCTTTTTTGAGCAATGTTCCGAGTATCGGCATATTTTTGTCCTGGAAAATTCAGCTAATTGTGGCTTAAAAATAGGCATGAATATTAATAATAACATAACCAATTTAAAGCAAAACTTACCTCAGCACGTCACGCTGGTGGTAGTAACCAAGACGCAGCCCGAGGCAGCAGTTCTGGAGGCCTACCAGACGGGGCATCGCGACTTTGGTGAAAACAAGGCGCAGGAATTGACCCGCAAGCATGAAATTCTTCCGAAAGATATCCGCTGGCACATGATCGGACACTTGCAATCAAACAAAGTGAAGTACATCGCTCCGATGGTTCACTTGATCCATTCCGTCGACAGTCTGAAGTTACTCCAGGAGATCAACAAACAGGGGGTTAAGAACAATCGTACCATCGACTGCCTTCTGCAGGTACACATCGCAGAAGAAGACACCAAGTTTGGTTTTGATGAATCGGAAATTACCGCACTCATGCAGTCTGACCAACCTGCCCATCTTACCCATGTGCGTGTGCAAGGTCTTATGGGCATGGCTACCTTCACGGACGACGAAGCGAAGGTGAGAAGGGAATTCAAGAAACTGAAGTCAATTTTCGATCGCCTGTAAAGCTCAAAGTTTGCCGGAAAATGTGCGTATGAAGGTACTCTCGATGGGCATGAGCGGCGACTATAGCATGGCGAT
>JAAURZ010000533.1 GCA_012031955.1 Bacteroidia bacterium | reverse complement strand
GCTCGCGGCAACATGCCTGGTCGCATGTGCGCAGCAGCGTATTGTTACGACACAGTCTGGCCAAAACGGCTTTCCACTCGCAGAGGGCGCAAGGCTGGCCACACTTGTGGTGGACAAATCGGATTTTGCCGGCGTAAAGCGGGCGGTGAACGACCTTCAAAAAGATTTCGAGCGAGTTACCGGTGTCCGTCCGGTCGTTGCGGACAAGCCAGCCGGCAAGTATTGTGTCATTATCGGAACGCTCGGCGAAAGCCCGTTGGTGAATGATCTTGTCCGGCAAGGGAAAATTGACATCACCGGCATCACAGGTAAATGGGAAACTTATCTTATTCAGACCATCGATAAGCCCATGAAAGGTGTAGACCGTGCGTTGGTAATAGCCGGCAGCGACAAGCGTGGCACCATTTACGGCGTCTACGAAATATCGAAACAAATTGGCGTGTCACCCTGGTATTGGTGGGCCGATGTGCCGCCTGAGAAATCAGGCACACTGTACGTCAACCCCGGGCGCTACACTCAAGGTGAACCTGGCGTAAAATACCGCGGAATCTTTCTTAACGACGAAGAGCCGGCGTTGGGCAGATGGGCAGTCGAGAAATACGGCGGTTTCAATCACCAGTTTTATGAAAAGCTATTCGAACTCTTACTCCGACTCAAGGGCAACTACCTGTGGCCCGCCATGTGGTGGGCAAGTTTCAACAGCGACGATCCCCTCAATCCCAAAATCGCCGATGAATACGGCGTGGTGATCGGCACCACCCATCACGAGCCCATGAACCGCGCGCATGCGGAGTGGAAGACATTCAAAGGCGGTGCATGGAATTATGAAACCAATGAGCGCAGGCTGCGCGAATTCTGGACACAAGGCATTGAGCGCATGCGCAACTATGAGACCATTGTAAGCCTGGCCATGCGCGGCGACGGCGATATGGCCATGACGCCGGATACCAACATCGCCCTCCTGCAGCGCATAGTAAAAGACCAGCGTGAAATCATCGCACAGGTAACTGGTAAAGACATCACGCAAACACCGCAGTTGTGGGCACTCTACAAGGAAGTTCAAGACTACTACGATAAAGGCATGCGTGTGCCCGATGATGTAACGCTGCTGTTGTGCGACGACAACTGGGGTAATATTCGTAAACTGCCGAAGCTCGCAGAACCACCACGCGCTGGTGGATACGGCATCTACTATCACTTCGACTACGTCGGAGGTCCTCGCAACTACAAGTGGCTTAACACAAGCCCCATTGTACGCGTGTGGGAACAGATGAACCTGGCCTATCAATATGGCGCGAATGAAATCTGGATCGTCAATGTGGGCGACCTTAAGCCCATGGAGTTTCCAATCTCATTCTTCCTCGACATGGCATGGTCTCCATCAACATTCCATGCCGGCAGCCTGCAACAGTATACCGAGCGCTGGGCCGGGCAGCAATTCGGCACAACCCACGCCGTGGAGATCGCCGACATCATTTCCAAGTACACCAAGTTCAACGGCCGCCGCAAGCCCGAACTCCTTTCGCCGGACACATACAGCCTACAGCACTACCGTGAAAACGAAACCATAGTGGCTGCATACAACGCGCTCGCGGACCAGGCGAGGAAAATCGGAGAGTCTATTCCCGATAGCCGGAAGGATGCCTACTATCAGCTTGTGCTCCACCCGGTGGAGGCTTGCGCCAACTTGAACGATCTTTATTATACCGTAGCAAGAAACCGTCTCTACGCATCGCAAGGCAGAACGATAACCAACGACCTGGCTACTCGCGCCCGGCAATTGTTTGATCGCGATGCTGCATTGTCCAACTACTACAACCACAAGCTGGCCGGCGGTAAATGGAATAACATGATGAACCAGACGCACATCAGCTACACGTACTGGCAACAACCCGAAAAGGACGTGCTGCCCCGTGTCGAAAACATTTCCGTACCGCCCGAAGCGGACATGGGTGTCGCCGTGGAAGGATCAACCGCGTGGTGGCCCCACGAAAAAACAGCAGCAACGTTGCCCGTGTTTGATGCATATAACCGGCAGTCTTACTACATTGAAGTATTCAATCGCGGAGAGACGGCATTTGATTTTTCAGTCAGCGCCGACGTACCCTGGGTGCGGCTCTCCGAAAAGACCGGATCTGTCGAAAAACAAAAACGCATAGAGGTGACCATTGATTGGAACATGTTGCAGCAAGGCGACCACAATGCCACCGTCGCGATAGTCGGTCCACGGAAAAAAAGTGTGCAGGTGAAAGTCACCGCAAGTAAACAATCCGTCGGCAGTGCTGCCGCATTTCTGGAAAGCAATGGATATGTATCGATCGAAGCGGCCCATTTCACGAGTGCAGTGAGTACATCGAATGACAAGTGGCTTGTATTGCCCGATCATGGCCGAACAGGCGCTGCCGTTACCACCTATCCCGTAACAAGCCCATCGCGCGAGCTGGGCAGCGACTCACCGTGTCTCGAGTATGCCATCTACCTTGATGCGCATGACTCGATTGTTGTGAATACAATCATTTCGCCTACCATTGATTTTCACAACAACGGCGGATTGCGCTATGCAATTTCGCTCGATGATGAAGAGCCTCAGGTGATCAACATCCATAAAGAACAAATCGCTGCGAGCCTGGGAGAAATCGGTACGCGACAATGTAATAGTAAGCGCATCAACACATAAGAAGCTCGGTAAGGGCATGCACGTGTTGCGCTTTTGGCGCATAGACCCAGGCGTAGTGCTGCAAAAAATTGTAATCGATGCCGGCGGTCTCAAGCCCAGCTACCTCGGCCCGCCTGAAAGCTACTTTACCAATTCAGAATCTTCATCCGGAAAGAAATGAGAATAAGTACATCAATGCAGACAATGAAACGACAAGGCATTTGGATGCTTTCGCTCCTCACCCTCCTCGCAACCCAGGAAGTGCACGCACAAACGCCGATCTCGCAACCGCTTGTTGAGCACATCTACACCGCCGACCCGTCGGCGCACGTGTTCAATGGACGGATTTATATCTATCCATCGCACGACATCGAAAGCGGCGTAAAGGAAGACGACGAAAG
>JAAURZ010000532.1 GCA_012031955.1 Bacteroidia bacterium | reverse complement strand
GCGCCATGCCGGAATTGCTGGCTTAGACGCGCGCGTCAATATCCACCTATGGCTTTCATCTCAGTTGTCATAACCCTGAACGAAGCCCAGGCGGTGTTCGCGTTGTCGTCTTTCTTGTTGGCGTTATAACCTTCGATAAACGACTTCGCGTCGGACCACACAGTCTGAATCATGCCGATAAATCTATCTTTCATTTCCGGTGTAGCGTCTTTGCGGAACGCGGCCATATCGCGCGTCTGTTGTTGCGTAACGCCCGGGTTGCGCCAGGGGCATGTGGCTACGCGCAGACCTTTCATGGCGAAATAATACGCCGTCTTGTCGGCGCGTTCGTAGTGCCAGTCGCATATCACGACATCTTTGGGTATCATGTCCACCGCGCGATGCGTGTTGTTGTAGCTGGCCTCCCATTCGCCCAGGCCTGTTATTTTCCCGTCGATGAGGCGGTCGCCCCAAATCCACAACTCGCGTCCCTTCAACGCCAAGTGATCGCGGATGGTCCGCACTTCGCCGGCGAAGAGTTCCGCCTTATCCCGGCCTGCGCAACGCGGACATTTTTCGTCGCCGAGGTAAAACACTTCATCCATGCCGGCGTGAAAAGCATCTGCTTCGAACGCGTCGCACAGTTCATCCACCAATTGAAAGACCACCGCATGTACCTCCGGGTGCAGCGGGCAATAGCTTTTACAGTACAAACCATCTTCGTTGGGCCACGCATATTTCTCAGGCATCTTACATGTGGTGTCTCGTCGAACTGTGGATAGGACCCGCCAGGTAAGCTGATTAATGTGGAGGCCCAACGATTGGTGACCCAGCAAATTTATTTGCGGCACAATACGTATCCCGTGCTGCTTGCAGGCGGCCACGATTTTCTTTACGTCGGCGCGCGACAGTGCAATGCTGTCGCGAAGTTCCGGACGGGTGGTGTATTGATAGTTGTAGTCTACGCGCAGGATGAGGGTGTTGATTCCTTGTGTAGCAAGCCCGTTGTGTATGAACTTCACAAAGAGGTCCACGTCCGCCGGCCGCGGTGCACCGATGGCGAAGCCCCTTACGGGAAACTGATCCTGGCTTTGAACAGTGGAGCAACAAAAGGCAACGAGTAGCAGCGCGAATGCAGACTTCATATTGTAGGGGTTAGTCGGAGTTTCTTTAAACTAAAAAAAGCCCTACGCAAAACAGATGCAGTCGGTGCCGGCGGAAGCGCGATTGTATGGAAGGTTTTATTTTAATAGTGCTTTTTCGCACGCACGCATGTGCCTGCAAGCACACTACAACTTGTATGCCTGCCGGGCGAGTAGTTTCCATTTACCCTGCTGCTTCTGCCAGATAAGCATAACACCGAGGTTCACGGTGCCAGCCTTTCCGTTGTCTGACGTCGTACCGGAAAGCTTGTGCCTTACGATGGCGGTGTTGCCAACAACCCTGATGGTTTGCTCGGCGAGTTCTATGGTCACAAAGTCAGAACTGCCCGACACAAGCGCGTTGATGAAAGCCGTCCTGTCTTCGATCCTGCCGCTGGAATGTCCGTAGCTCAACTCCTGCGTCGTAATTTCTTCGAGGGCTGCTTTGTCGGCGTCGACCATCGCGGTCTTCAGTGCCTCGACGGCGCCGGCCACAGCCGCTTCGTCGGGCGATTGCGCACTTGTTGCAAGGCAAGCGCACAATAGCAGCGTAAGGGTGAGGTTGAATTGCATAATGGTCAAGTTACAAATTATGCTTTAGCGAGCCCACCGCAGGGCAATAAAAAAACCCCGGTGTTTCCGGGGCTTTTATGCTTAAACTTCCGCAAGTATTCTGCTAGATCTTGCTTGAGAGCTCTTTGCCAGCCTTGAAGCGGGCGATCTTCTTGGCTTTGATTTTAATGGTCTCGCCGGTTTGAGGGTTGCGACCCTTGCGGGCTGCACGCTTGGATACGGAGAAAGTACCGAAGCCAACCAGCGTTACTTTGTCGCCAGACTTCAAAGTTTTGGTGATACCTTCTACGAAAGCGTCGAGGGCGGCACCAGCCTGTACTTTAGTGATCCCGGCATCTTCGGCGATCTTGCTGATCAATTCTGCTTTGTTCATAAGTTGAATTAAATTAAAAATGGTTCTCTAACGGGTCGCAAATATAGACGCTTTTTGATTTTAGCAAATGATTACCGAATGATTATTTTTGTTTGAAACCGTCGCAAAGCATTGCCAGGCTTGGGTTTGCGCCGACTAGGCTAACGAAGCATCAAGTGTGATCTTCGTGTTCAACGCTTTGGATATGGGGCAATTAGCCTTCGCGTCTTCGGCGCAAGCTTGAAACTTTTGCGCGTCAATGCCCGGTACTTTTGCCCTGAGCGTCAGCTTCGACTCGGTTATTGCGCCGTCTTCAAGTGTCACTACACAGTCGGTGTGGATCTCTTCGGGGGTGAATCCCGCTTCGCCAAGCACAAAGCTCAGCTTCATTGAGAAACACCCGGAGTGGGCTGCAGCCACGAGCTCTTCCGGGTTGGTGCCTACTCCCTCGGCGAACCGGGAGTTGAACGAGTATTGGGTATTGTTCAAGACGGTCGACTGGGTGGTCAGCGTGCCTGTGCCTTCCTTGCCGGAGCCCTTCCAGATGGCGGTTGCTTTTCTTTTCATATAGTTAGTTGTTTTTGATTTCTAAGGGAACAGTTGTGGAATGGCCACATAAGCAATCATGCCCCTGGGCGAACTGTGTACATGGCCATTGCATGACTAATAGGTTATTGGTTGAACGATCCTATTTTAAAATGCAGATCGCTAAGGTAAGGTCCAATAACCAATTAGTCACGCCTGGCCGCGTCTATGTTGTCATCTTTTTTATGAGGCCGATTTGCCCCAGGTGATATACGTCGTGCTGGGCAATGCCTTGCACGAGTTGTTCAAATGTGCTGGTCTTTCCGAAGGGCGAATCGAGGAAGCCGTCTTCCCTGGCGGCAAGGCCTTCCGTAAGGGCTTGCTGCGACTCGGCAAACTCCTTCTGTATGCGGTCCCAACCTTTTTGTCTTAGCCTTTCGAGCGAGGACCAGTTGTCGTCGCTTTCCATCGATGCCTTCCATTGCGTGT
>JAAURZ010000531.1 GCA_012031955.1 Bacteroidia bacterium | reverse complement strand
GCGTCTTTTTCAACAATATGAATTCGTGTTTATGCGAGACGTAAAGGTGGCGGCTCAACTGGCGGCTCATGAGAATGACACCACGCGTCTGTTTTTTATTTCTGGAGAGGGGCATGACGAAGGGCTGGGACTGGAAGTCAATAAAAAAGGACAAGGCGTTTCGCGCGTATCACGACAGCAAAGGATGGACCGCGCTCGCCAAACACCAGCAACAGTTCCGGCATACCTTTGAGAGCGGCATCAACTTGCCCGTGAGGGAGGAAGTAAAACGCATGCTGGTGAGAGACCAGTTGCGGGCAATCAAGGTAGCACTCACGCCGGTGAAACGCTGGCGCGAGTGGTATACGAACAAGCGGTTTGTGCCGCACAACAGAGCCATGGTGCGGCGCATCAACGAAATCATAGATGAGAGCGGCTACCCGGGCGAAAGACTTATTGGCGACCGATCGTGGGCCACGATTATCATCAGTCACAATGAGCACGACACTATCTATTTCCAGACGCTCCGGCCAAAGTTGTTGCAAGCACTCGAAACTGGCATGCTTGCGCCGATTGATTTTGCCCAGTTGGAAACCTGGCGCCGTGGCGTTGACTCGCAGTGGAACGACCAGGCGTATGTGATCTTTGAACAGACGGTAACGAAGGCACAAGCCGCGAAGGCGGACGAACTGAGGCGCGCGATTAACCTGCGAAGCATAGACCTCAACAACCGGCTCGTTGCATTGGAACGGGAACTTGGTATGGACTTTCACTTAAGCCCCTATCACGGGGGCCCGATCACGGTGAAGGACGAGTGAGCCGGTTTACAGAAATACAAAATTTGATCCGCTCATCGCTCTTGCCGTCAGACGGGCCACGATTGCGCAAAAATTTTAACCTTCGATCCCTCTCTTCGTTTCGTTCTTAAGAAACCAAGTCATTCCCTCATGAAAACAATTTTTGCTACCCTCGCCTCCATCCTTATTGTCGCGGCAGCGTTGGCCATCAACGTTCATGCTGATCAGAAGCCTATGCATCAGCTCAGGATTTATACCCTGAATGCCGACAACCAGGCGCAGTTTCACGAGCGTTTTCGCGACCACGCACACCGCATCATGAAGAAATATGATTTTCATATCGTGTCGATATGGGAAAGCCGCCACGACGGTAAGGTGGAGTTCGTTTACTTGCTGCAGTGGAAAGACGAACAAACGATGAAGGCCTGCTGGGAAAGGTTTATGGCCGACGAAGAATGGAAGGAAATCAAGCTGAAGACGTCGGCCCGCTATGGATCTTTTGTAGAAAGCATTGAAGAAAAAACGCTGACACTTGTCGATTACTCCCCAAACACCAACCTGATCTTAAAATGAGTACCTTCTCTTTGGCTGCTTCCATTCAAATGCTCGAGCGCACACCCACGACGCTGAATGCGATGTTGCATGGCCTGGATGACATCTGGATATCCAAAAACGAGGGGCCCGACACATGGAGCCCGTTCGACGTGGTTGGTCACCTGATTTACGGCGAAAAGACGGATTGGATACCACGCATGAATGTGATCCTGTCGGACGGGAGCGACAAAACTTTCGAGCCGTTCGACCGGTTTGCGCAGTTCAGGGAAAGTGATGGCAAAAACATGGCTGACCTGCTCGACGAGTTCACGCAGTTGCGGCGCAATAACCTGGCACTACTTGCGAACGCCCACCTCACCGACGACGACCTCAGCCGCACCGGCACACACCCGGCGCTTGGCCAGGTGACCTTGCAAAATCTGCTGGCAACCTGGGTGGTGCACGATCTCAACCACATCGCACAGATATCGCGCGTTATGGCAAAGCAGTATATCATCGATGTGGGCCCGTGGGTCGCGTATCTGGGTGTATTGAAACGTTAGTTGATAATTATTCAGTAACTTGATTCACAAAAGTAACAATACCATGAAGCGTCGTCTTAATTGGTAATTCCCAACGGTTGTGGTGAAAGAACAGTGGCGGGACCATTTAAAGATTACTATGAGAGCCATTGTTTGCACCCGATACGGACCGCCTGAGGTGTTGGAACTGCGCGACGTGCCGCAGCCGGTTGCCAAGCCCGACCAAGTACTCATCAAAATACATGCTTCGTCGCTCACGGCCGGCGATTGTGAGATGCGCCGGTTCCAGATACACCCGCTGTTCTGGCTGCCTCTCCGGCTGGCTATGGGCATTCGCAAACCGCGCGTGGGCATACTCGGCCAGGAGTTCAGCGGCGAGATTGTATCGGTCGGCGCAAAGGTAAACGAGTACAAACCCGGCGACCAGGTATTTGGCTGCACCGACTTTCATCTTAGCGCGCATGCGGAGTACAAGTGCCTGAAGGCCAGTTACCCTTTTGCCCGCAGGCCCGCTTGGCTCAGTCACAACGAGGCAGCCACTGCCTGCGTTGGCGGCCTTAATGCGATCTGCTTTATACGCAAGGCAAATCTCAAACCTGGCGAGTCCATCCTGATCAACGGTGCCGGCGGCAGCATCGGGACGTTTGCCGTTCAGTTGGCAAAACTCGCCGGCGCCACCGTCACTGCTGTGGATCGCGGAGAAAAACTGACGATGCTTCGAGAGATTGGCGCCGATTTCGTGATTGATTATCAGCGCGACGATTTCAGCAAACAAGACAACCGTTACGATGTGATACTCGACATCTCAGGCAAAAGCAGCTATACCAAGTGCATTCGTTCGCTAAATGAAAGGGGCCGCTATGTGCTGACCAACATGGAACTGATGTACCGCATACGCGGACTGTTTGCGGGCAGCAAGCAGGTTATACTGGGTCTCGCGCCTTACCTGCGCGAAGACTATGCCTACCTTATCCAACTGCTTGAGTCTAAGCAGGTGAAAATTGTCATCGACAAAGTGTTTTCACTCGAACAAATGGTAGAGGCCCATCGCTATGTGGAGACTGGCCGCAAGGCGGGAAATGTGGCAATCGAAATTTGAGCGATCGCGCTGTTCTGTGTTGTCGGCTTCAAGTGGCCTTGAAGGAAATTAGATTTCTGCGGCGTGTTACTTGCAAGCTGCCTCACCGGCTACCGCCGGAAGGAAGCACGCTGGCGCCGT
>JAAURZ010000530.1 GCA_012031955.1 Bacteroidia bacterium | reverse complement strand
CACACAACATGTTCCCGAAGATGTTTCACGCATAACCTTCTCTATTTCGGCAGTCCGGCTGGAAAATATGTAAAGGCTCAGCGGCTTGGGTTTGCCGTTCACTATTTGTATCGCCTCCTCCAGGGAGTCGAATATGATAACCGGAAGAACAGGACCAAAGATTTCCTCCTCGTTTATGGCTGCGTCGTGCGGTACATCCGTGATGATGGTCGGGTGGATGAAGCGCTCCTGCTCGTGATGTTCGCCGGTGAGAATAGCGCGGCCTCCCCGCTCCAGCGCGTCTTCCAGAAGCTCTAAGACACGTTTGTAGTGTTTTGCATTTACCATGCGGCAATAGGAACCTGATTCGGCAATCGACTTACCTTCTCCAAAACGCACAAGGGTTTCGTCAGTCAGCTTTCGGAGGAAAGGTTCCGCCAGAGGTCTTTGCACCAGGACATAGTCGGGCGCGACGCACGTTTGGCCATTGTTCACAAACTTCGATACGGCTATCCGTCTTGCGGCGTCGTTGATGTTGGCCGAACTAGTTACAATGGCGGGGCACTTGCCGCCAAGTTCCAGGGTAATTGATGCGAGATTTTCGGCGGCAGCCTTCATCACAATTTTTCCCACTGTCGGGCTTCCGGTAAAGAAAATATGATCGAACGGAAGTGCGAGCAATTCTTGCGAACACTCTGGGCCGCCCTCGAAGGCCGCCACCACGCCATCAGGAAAGACATCGCGACACATCTCGGTAATCAAACCCGAGACGTGCGGCGTCATCTCAGACGGCTTCAGGATAGCAGTGTTGCCCGCCGACAAGGCGGCAACGAGCGGCCCGATGCAGAGGCCGAAAGGATAATTCCACGGAGAAATAATAAGGCATACCCCGCGTGGTTCACATCGCACGTGCATCTGGTGCCGAGCATAGTGAACGGGGCGTCCACCTTTCTTGGCGCGGTCCACTGGTCAAGGTGGGACAGCGCGTGTTTGATCTCGCTTAATACATTGAAGAGTTCGATGCCGTCGACTTCGGCAGGTGGCTTCCTGAAGTCGTTGTACATAGCCTCGTGTATGCGATGCCGGTTGCTAACAATCCATTGGCGAAGCGCCCGCAAGCGCGCCTTGCGAGCCGAAACAGGCTCATTTCGAAGCATCGGCAGTAGCTGCTGTTGACGGCCGAAAGCCCTGCTGGCTTCGCTGACGGCGACGGTGGCTGAGGTTGAGATCACCCCGGGAAGGTACAAAAACGCGCAATCATCAGTCGAATATTACGTGAAGGTTACCAAACACTTGGTAAAGATTATGAATATGTTAACTTTGTTAACATTAAATTAATATTGGCGTAACATGAAGGTTTGTGGGTTTGTACTGATTTTTTTGCCAATACTTGCCGCAGCGCAACAAGAGGCATTTTCAGGATCGGAGCGCAATATCGAAGCCACAAAGGGCTACCTCCGGGAATTTATGGCCACCGACGAGATGGTGGACGAAACGGCCGTGGCACGTGTTGAGGAATTGATCGCATCCCTTTCTGCCAAAAGAAACAAGCTTCGGCGTGACGAAGATTTCGTGCAACTGGTATTTGCCAGAACTCATACCAAAGTATTGAAGCGCTACGAGCCGTATACTTCCTTCGGCAACATGATGACAACCGGCGGCTATGACTGCCTGACCGCCACAGCCCTGTACGCGGTGCTCCTGAACCATTTCGGTTACGAATGCCAGGTAATCGAAACCAACTACCATATCTTCCTGACAACAACGCTGAATGGAAAGCTGGTGATGCTGGAAAGCACCGACCCGATCAACGGTTTTGTTACTAACCACCAAGAGATTGAGGAGCGCATCAAGACGGCGCGCCAGCCGGTGTACAGCGCCAGCCTGGCAGCGAAGAATACATACGAGTTCAATGTGGATATATTCAACGCGGTGCGTGCAGAACAACTACCTGGCTTGCTCTATTACAACAAGGCAGTGAACGCTTACAACCGCCGCGATCTTGAAGCAGCCGTCAACGCGCTCGGCCAGGCGGTGGTACGTTATGCATCGCCAAGAATTCAAGAGTTCTCTTCCCTCATCAGGATGTCATTAGAAAACAGCGACCTGAGCGAATCCGCCAGAGCGGATCTGTTTCGCAAGCTGGCCCTTATTCAGCGTCACGCTACGCAGGTGGTGGCGGTGAATTGACTAATCATTTTCCAGGATTCTAAGTTCCACCCGGCGATTCATCCGGTGTGCTTCCGGCGTGTCGTCGCGCGACAAGGGCATGCTTCCGCCGAATGCCTTCGTTTTAACCCGGCCCGACTTTATGCCACGCCCCACGAGGTACTCTTTCACTGCGTTTACGCGTTGTTGTGACAGCTTCAGGTTGTCTTTGGGGTCGCCCTGATAGTCTGTGTGCCCCTCAAGCTGGATAACCATACCCGGGTTTTCGTTCATCATTTCACCACGATCTCAAGTTCATCGTATGACTCACGACTCACCTTGGCTCGCCCAACTTCAAAGATGAGGTTGTTGAGCAGCATTACGTTGCCGGCCTGGTGGGTGGGCTTCGGCGCGCCCGCAGTCAACTCAATATGTTGTATCACCTTACTCTCGGCATTGGCGGTGCCGGGGTCAAGCAAGTATTTTGCGGAGGCAAAACCGTCCGCCTCCACAGTGATGGAGTATCGCTCGTGCTCGAACATCGGGAAACTGTATGACGAGTTGGTGAATACACCAATCCTGCTTCCGTAAGGCAGGCTCTGAAAGGTAATGCGGGCCACAATTGGTTCGCGGGTCTCGGCGTGATAGACCTTTCCCTCAGCAAACACAACTACGCTGTCGCGATCTTGTGCCCGCACGACCTGCACCACCAGAAAAGATAGGATAAGCAGCTTAAAAAATCGGGTGTTCATGACCTATTGTAGTTTTAAAATCTTGAATTCAACTCTCCTGTTCTTGCGTCGGCCGTCGCGCGTATCGTTGGCTTCCGCAGGCTTCGATTCGCCGTAAAATTCCACCGTGATGCGTTCCGAAGAAACGCCCTTGTCTGTGAGGTAGGCGGCCACAGCCTTCGCCCTGCGTTCGGACAATTGCAGGTTGTATTGTT
>JAAURZ010000529.1 GCA_012031955.1 Bacteroidia bacterium | reverse complement strand
TTTTATGGTGCTACTTATTCGTTGGAATTATACAGGCACAAAAATGAACATGGTAGTAGGCGGCGCCTGGAACCGTTACGACGGCGATCATTTCGGTCAGATCATTTGGGCGCAAGTGGCAACGGTGCCGAATCACTATCGCTACTACTTCAACAATGGCGATAAACGCGACTTCAACATGTTCGCCAAAACCAACTTCCAGTTTTCGGCTCGTCTGAATGGCTTTGCCGACCTGCAATATCGCCGCGTCACGTATGTAACGGCGGGTGTTGAAAACAAACAGAACGAGTTTGCTATAGATGCCGGCTACAATTTCTTCAACCCCAAAGCAGGGCTCACGTACACGTTGTCCGAAAACCAGTCGGTGTATGCATCGTACAGTGTGGGAAACCGCGAACCCGTGCGCGATGACTTTGTCGATAATCCGGGCAGCTCGCCTAAACCGGAGTCGACTGTACAACCTGGAGGCAGGTTACAGAAAATCAACCGACCGGTTTATGCTGGCCGCCAATATTTATTGGATGGACTACAAAAATCAACTTGTACTCACCGGCGCGCTCAACGACGTGGGTGCTTCGGTTCGCACCAACGTGCCCGATAGCTATCGCGCGGGCCTGGAGGTGGAAGCGAGCGTGCGCCTGACCGACCGCCTGGCCTGGAACGCCAACGCCACCTTAAGCCGCAACAAAATAAAGTCGTTTACCGAAGTGCTGTACGACTACGGTGTCAACTTCGATGAATACAACATCGTGGAGCGCACCTACAAAGACACAGACATTTCTTTTTCACCCGGCGTCGTTGCAGCTTCGGGGCTTACCTATGCCATCGCACGCAACCTCGAAATCACCTGGCTGTCGAAATACGTGGGCCGGCAGTACGTGGACAATACGACCAACAACAGCAGGCAACTGGACCCCTATTTCGTAAACGACCTTCGGCTGAACTACAGCCTGAAACCCACATTCATGCGCGAAATCGACATCAGCCTGTTATGGAACAACCTGCTGAACGAGCGCTTCGAATCGAACGGTTACACCTGGGGATATCTCGGTGGCGGCAGCGAATACCGCGAAAACTACTACTACCCGCAGGCAGGCGCTAACCTGATGGCAATGCTCACCCTGAAATTTTAACTGACGGCCCGGCTGAAAGATAAATTTGGCCGGGCCCTCATTAACTGGTAACAGGCCAACTATTTTTGTCGTGTAATAAGCCATGACCCGACCAAGGCCGCCCCACCTGAATTTCTTTGAATCGCTCCTCAAGCTAACCCGCTTCTGGAACCTTGTCATCATCGGGCTCGGCCAGTACTTCACAGCGGCATTTCTTATTGACTACGAAAAAGTCTACGACTTGAGGTTGTTGTTACTCTCGGTGTCAACGATAACGATAGCCGCCGGCGGCTACATAATCAACGACTACTACGATGTGAAGATTGACCTCATCAACAAGCCCGACCGCGTGGTGGTGGGCCGAGGGATCACTCGCCGCTATGCCATCCTTTTTCACGTTACCCTGTCAGTCGCTGGCATACTTATCGGCACATACTTGTCGTGGTGGATCGGCCTTGTTAATGCAGCATCGGTGTTTATGCTTTGGCTGTACTCAAACGCCCTCAAGCGCATGCCGCTGGTGGGCAACTTGTCAGTGGCGATTCTCACCGGCATAGCCATTGCACTGGTCGACGTGCTCTATCACAAGTACAGCGTGCTCATTTACGCCTATGCGCTGTTCGCTTTCTTCATCACACTCGTGCGGGAAATTGTGAAAGACATGGAAGACCTGAAGGGCGACAATACCTTCGGCTGCCGCACCCTGCCCATCGTGTGGGGCCTGCGACGCACCAAGTGCTGATCTACGCCGTGGTTCTCCTTTTTGTCATGGTAGTTCGTGATATTGAACCAACAGTATGTACAGTTGCCGTACTATTACTTCATCCTCTTTTTGTTTCTGCCACTGGCTTTCATGATCACGCGCATGATCAAAGCCGACACCAAAAGAGATTTCCGGTGGATCAGCAACTTCTGCAAACTGATTATGCTCGTCGGTATTTTGACGATGACGCTGGTTTAGTTTTCTTTGAACCTCAAATCGTCAGTACATGCAGTCAAAAGCACGCATCGCCATTTTTGCTTCCGGCAGCGGCACCAATGCCGAAGAAATTTTTAAAAGATTCAAAGATCATCCCGCTATTGAAGTAGTGTTGTTGCTGTCCAACAACCCCGGCGCCTATGCGTTGGTGCGAGCGAAGAAATTCGGTGTGCCATCCAAGACATTTACACGCCAGCAATGGCGGGAAACTCACGATGTGCTCGGCTGGCTGCGTGAAGCGGCAGTCACGCACATAGTGCTTGCAGGCTTCCTTTGGCTTGTGCCTTCATACCTGGTGCAGGCGTACCCCCATCGCATCATCAACATCCATCCAGCCTTGCTGCCCAAATACGGAGGCAAAGGCATGTACGGTGCCAACGTGCACGAAGCTGTAAAGGCCGCACGCGAAACGGAAACAGGTATCACGATTCACCTTGTTAACGAACGTTACGACGATGGCGCCATTCTGTTTCAAACATCGTGTGCAATAAACCCGGATGACTGGGCGGAAAAAATAGAGAAACTGGCACTGGAAGCTTCTTCTTTTGTGGATGTGCAGGTAACAAAAGGCTTGTCTTTGCTGACCGTAAGACACTATACCAAAGAAGTATTTGAAAAACTAACGGAGGGGAAAAAGATATTACTGCGGCAGCAAACGCCGGAAACTATCCAACTACTTTTACAGTAAATGATCAATCTGTTGCAGAAACAGTGATCGTTTGCACCATTTTTTTAGCAACGGGTTTGTTATCGCTGAGCACGGCGGGTTGCCAGTGGCTCATCTTCTCCAGCCTGGTTATTAATTCATCTATCAGGTCATCGTCCCTGGTGCCTTTCAGTACTTTGAAATTAACCGGCGCTCCATCTTTATCTACAATGAATTCAACCTGTACAAATGCCCTGTGAACGCCTTCCGGAAGATATTCTGCCATCTCCTTCCCTACTTTATCCAGGAATTTCATGAAAGCATCGCCGCCACCCG
>JAAURZ010000528.1 GCA_012031955.1 Bacteroidia bacterium | reverse complement strand
ATGGCGGAAGATGGAATTTTTTGGGGAACCTATCTGCCGGCTTCAGTCTCCTGAAAACCACTTGGCTCGAGTCATAAGATGTTAACGAGAACACATCTGGCCGAAGGAAAATCTCACTCAACCTTGTTTATCGACGCCGAGTTAATGCAGAACCGGAGCCCGGTAGGCGGAGGGCCATCGGGAAACACGTGGCCGAGGTGGCAGTCGCATATGTTGCACATCACTTCCACGCGCTGCATGCCATAGCTGTAGTCTTTCTCATATTTGACAACGTTGTCTTTTACGGGCTCGGTGAAACTCGGCCACCCGGAGCCTGACGCGAACTTCTGCGTTGAGTCGAACAATGGCGTACCACAACAAATGCAAGCATAAATGCCTGGGTCGTGGGGCCTCGCAATACTCGCCGGTGAAGGCGCGCTCGGTGCCCCTTGTTGCGTGTGATCTGAAATTGTTCCGGTGTCAGTATTTTACGCCACTCGTCGTTCGACTTTTGCACACGGCGGTCGGGGGCGGGGCTTCCTTTGCTGGCATAGCTGAGTACGTCAATCCATTTCATAATGAATACGCTTAGAATTTCAATCCAAACAACCGGAGCGCAAGATTGGTTTATCCTGCATCGTCGTGTGACATGGGGTTGTCAACGATTCTTCTGATATTTTGCAGCGTTGCAGGTAAGAAATTCTCTTTCACCTGCCATACGATTTCAAGATCTATACCAAAATAGTCATGTACAATCCTGTTCCGAAATCCGCGAATTCGTTCCTATTCGATTTGGGGATGGGCCTTTCTGAATTCGTCAGGCAGGCGGTTGGCAGCCTCCCCAATCACCGCAAAATTTCTTACAACGGCATCGATAGTTTTTGAATCAACTTTGAACTGCGTAAATGTGATGGCGCTGGTGTAAGAAATTATCTTATCGCCGCTTTCGACAATATCCAGCAATAACAACGACACATCGCGGTTAGACATACACTACTTCACTCTCTATTTCTGTGAGGTAGCGGCCTTTTATTCCTTTTCGCGAGACAAGATCGACTTTACGACTGAGCTTGCGTTCCAGGTACTCCGCCAAATCGACAAATTCAATTCCGACTGGCTTGGAGAAATCCACTATGATGTCAATGTCACTTTTTTCAAAAGAGAAATCGTCGCGAACGATAGATCCGAACAATCCAATATGTGCCACGTTGTACTCGCGCACAAGTTCCGGTTTTAGCTGCCGGATGATCCTCGTAACTGTCTTCAGATAATTCATTACAAAGTATCAAAAATAGCAGATTTTCGCCGTTGGCCGTAGCAGCAAACAAAAATATCCCTATCACTCTGCCATCACCGGCCGGTTGATAATGGCCCGGGCGGTGGCTTCCAAAATCTCAAAGGCACTTTCGGCCATGCGGTTCTCGGTATCGAGCGTCGGATTTACTTCCACAATTTCCCAGGCACATACTTTGGAGTCTTTGGCCAGCTCCACGTTCAGCGTCTTCGCTTCATCCACTGTAAGGCCGTTGGGCACGGGCGTGCCGGTGCCGGTGGATATACGACTGTCCATACTGTCGACATCGAACGACACATAGATGAAGTCGCAATGATCCAGCATCTGCAGCGCCTGGCGGGCGATGGCCTCCGGGCCCAATTTCTTCACGTCTTCTGTTTCTATGAAGTTGATGTTGTATTTGTTGATAAGATAGTTCTCGGGTTTCTCAAGGTCGCGCACGGCAATGTATACGATATCTTCCGGATAGACCTTGGGTCCTTGCATACCCACGTCTTTGATCTGCTCCCAATACTCTACAGTTTCGCCGCGCGGGTCGTTTACTTTGCATTCAAGATTATCAATGCCACAAGCCATGGCGAGACCCATGCCGTGCATGTTGCCCGATGGCGTCGTGTAAGGCGTGTGTATGTCGGCGTGCGCATCGATCCAAATTACGCCAAGTCGCTTTTTGGGATGTGCCTTTTTAATACCGGCAATAGTGCCGTAGGCCGTGCTATGATCACCTCCAATAATGAGCGGGAAAAATTCGTCGAATATGGTTTCATATACTTCCAGGCACACGCGCTCCTCCATGATCATGACGCCGTCGATAAACTTGGCGTACGAATGCTTGGCGCCGTCGAAGAGGAGTTCGTTCACATTTTCGACCTCTACCGATTCATGCTGTTTAAAGAAGTCGGAATGCAGGTCGAGGCTGGCTATTTTCATGGCCTCCACGCCCAGGCTGGCCCCACGCGTGCCGGCCCCGATTTCGGACTTTACTTCTATGATCTTCAACTCGTTCATCTTGCTCATTTTATAATACGCTTCCGTCTTTAGATTGCGTCAGTGCAATCCACCCCTACGACAACTCACTGCGCGGTTAAATTCAACAGGACCATGAGGCTATTATTAATAAACAAACCCTTAACCGCAGGAGTTGGGCTAAATCCTTAGAAATCAGGAGTTCCGAAGGCGAGTATGTCGGCAAATATCCGACCTGAAAAACGGCTGTCCATGGGTTTTAACAGTGTATTGCAAAGATGGCAAATTTATACCAATATTGCACTCTTTAAAAAACCCGTTTGCCGCTGCACGCAACTGGCATGCGGCACATCAAGAAGAAAACTACCACCAATCCCCTAAATGCACGACAAGTAGATGAAGAGTTACCGTGAGCTGATTGAGCAGACCTTCGAATTTCCACAGAAAGAATTCAAGATGCGCGACCACGAACTGCTGTTCAACGACGTACCCCTGATGGACATTATCCGCGAGTACGGCACCCCCCTGAAACTCACTTACCTGCCGCGCATCAGCGAGAATATTCGTTTTACGCAGGCTACTTTCAACAATGCGATCGAACGCTTCAAATACAATGGCAAATACACATATTGCTATTGCACCAAATCGTCGCACTTTTCTTTTGTGCTCGACGAGGCCCTGAAAAATGACGTGCATATTGAAACATCTTCTTCCTTCGACATTCCCATCGTGCGCAGCCTTTACGAAAAGGGTAAGGTAACGAAAGACACCTACCTGATTTGCAATGGCTTCAAAATGCCGCTATACACGCGCTATATTACCGAACTGCTCAACGACG
>JAAURZ010000527.1 GCA_012031955.1 Bacteroidia bacterium | reverse complement strand
GGGCCGCAGGTTAATGTGATTAGTTCGGCGCTTACGTTCCCTCCGCTATTTCCTGTTCCGGGTGGCAGGAGTATTTACTTACTGTATTGCTGGTGCCGTGCTTTTTTTGTTTTTGGTGCGCGTGTTTACTTGCTATTGTATTACCTTGTACCCTGAAGATATGTCATGGAACTCCTTAATAGCCTGGATCCCGTCCTTAAGACCTTTTGGTTTATTGCGATACCCACAAGCCTCATTTTTATCATTCAGACGATCGTTACATTCGTGGGAGTTGACGCTTCGGACGGCCTTCATGCCGACTTCGATGGCGACCTCAGCGGTGGCGGCGATCATACTTTTCAGCTGTTTTCGCTACGGAATCTTATAAACTTCCTGCTAGGATTCAGTTGGTCAGGCATCTCTTTCTTTGATTACATCTCCAATACCATTGTACTCATACTCGTTTCATTTGGCATTGGTGCTTTTTTCGTGTATCTCTTCTTTGTTATAATAAAGCAGCTTGTAAAACTGGCTGAAGACAATTCATTCAAAATAACCAAGACGCTCAACCAAACTGCTGAAGTATACCTGTCGATACCCGCGCGCAAGTCGGGCACAGGCAAGATCATGATTAGTGTAAATGGATCTGTGCGCGAGTTAGATGCCATCACAGAGCAGGAGCGCATACCTACCGGCGCTAACGTACGCGTTGTCAAAATCGAGTCGCCAAATCTTGTTGTTGTAGAAACGCTTTAATCCAAACTCAATATGACCCCCATAGCCATCCTTACTGTAGCAGCAGTTGTGCTGTTCGTTACGATAACCGTACTTGTGTCAAGGTACAAACGATGTCCCTCTGATAAAATCCTTGTTATTTATGGACGAACCGGTGGCTCGTCGGCGCGTTGCATTCACGGCGGTGGTGCTTTTATCTGGCCCGTGATACAGGACTTTTCTTTCCTGGACCTCAAACCCCTTTCCATAGAAGCCAATCTCACCAACGCCCTAAGCCGTCAGAATATAAGGATCGACGTGCCCTGCCGCTTCACCATCGCGATATCTACCGATGGCAGCAGCATGAATACAGCCGCCGAAAGACTGTTGGGTTTGACGCCCGGGCAGATCCAGGAGCTTGCCAAGGATATCTTGTTTGGACAGCTTCGCCTTGTTATCGCCACCATGACGATCGAAGAGATCAACTCCGACCGCGACAAGTTTCTGGAGAATATTTCCAAGAACGTGGACAGTGAGCTTAAGAAGATTGGGCTCAAGTTGATCAACGTAAACGTGACCGATATCAGGGACGAGTCGGGGTACATAGAGGCACTCGGCAAAGAGGCGGCAGCGAAGGCGATTAATGAAGCAAAGATCAGCGTAGCCGAGCAGGAGAAAATCGGGGAGACCGGGAAGGCGCTTCCGATCGTGAGAAAGACACCCAGATTGCAGAAACCCATCGCGATCGCGACGTGAAGATCGCAATTACCCAAAAGGACCGTGAGGTAAGCATCGCAACGGCGGTGCGCGACGAAACAATTGGTAAGGCCGAAGCCCAGCGTGACACGCGCGTGAAAACCTCTGAGGCCAACGCCATAGCAATAAAGGGCGAGAACGAAGCAAAAATTGCCATCGCCAATTCCGAAGCGCAGCGGCGCGAAAAGGAAGCAGAAGCGCTGAAGCTGGCTATCTCAGCAGAGAAAGTACAGCAAGCGAGGGCGCTCGAAGAATCGTACGTTGCCGAACAGAAAGCCGAACTTGCCCGCTCCGAACGCGAGCGCTCTACGCAGATAGCCAACATCGTGATACCTGCTGAGATTGCCAAACAGAAAGCCGTGATTGACGCGCAGGCAGAGGCTGAACGAATCAGACTGCACGCAAAAGGCGAGGCCGATGCCATCTTTGCGAAAATGGAAGCCGAGGCAAAAGGTCTCTTTGAAATACTGACAAAGCAGGCCGAGGGCTACAAAGAAGTTGTGGCTGCGGCCGGCGGCGACCCTGGCAAAGCCTTCCAACTTCTGCTCATAGAGAAACTGCCGGAACTCGTGCGAACCCAGGTGGAGGCGGTGAAGAACATTAAATAAAATTGACAAAATCACTGTGTGGGATTCGGGAACCGGCGATGGAAACAATACGTCCACAGCTAATTTTTGTGGCTGGCATGATGAAGACAGTACCACCATTGAACGACTTGTTTAATATGGCCGGGCTCGACCTGCCATCCTACTTAAAAGGTGCTGCGAAACAGAGCGAGCAAAAAGGAGACGTCCCGGACAAAGTTGAATAGCAAAATTCATTTCGCTGTCGCGGGACACGAATAACCCTGATCACCTTTATCGAACACTGGTCGCACCAAATCGGAAAGTGAAAGCAAGGGTGAGGCAATAAATTTTGCGAAACCTAAAAAACAAATCCCTGTATTTGTCACGTTTTTCTTACCAGATTTGTCTTAGGGGAGTCCAACTAGTTGGACAAGCAATTTGAATGACAGTTGATTCGGAACTACGAGACTACCACAGGCGGCTCCTGCCTTTTGCCTACAACATCGTGGGCGATTCGCAGGAAGCGGAAGACGTTGTGCAGGAAGTTCTGAACCACTTCTTTATGGCCGACCACAGTCATGTTCATGACCCGGTGAGCTATCTTACGAGGTCGGTTATCAACCGCTCCATCAATGCGCGTAAACGCATTCAGGCGCAAAAGCAAAACTATCGAGGGCATTGGCTGCCCGTGCCTGTCGCCACCGATGAAGCAGTCTATGCCGATATTGATAAAGCAAGAATAGTCAGTTACTCGCTACTCCTGTTGCTTGAGTGCCTCAATCCACGCGAACGGGCGGTTTTCATTCTGAAAGAGTCATTCGATTTTGCCCACGACGAAATAGCCGCGTTACTCGATATCACCCCTGAGAACGCACGTCAACTATATAAGCGTGCGAAACTGAAACTTGAGCCCGACAAAGTCAACGTAGTCGCATCCCGCGCCGACCAAACTACCCTGCTCCGCGAACTCACCGAAGCGATGATTGCCGCTGATGTTAACAGGATCAAGCAATTGCTCGCCGATGATGTATTGTCCGTTTCCGACGGCGGAAACGGACACCGTGC
>JAAURZ010000526.1 GCA_012031955.1 Bacteroidia bacterium | reverse complement strand
GCTTCTATAATCGGCCTCACCAGTTGTGGCGCAAGGTGCAGAATAACACTGGTTTCCATTTCACCGGCGTGATCATCCTTGTTCTCAAAATATTTTGACTGGTCCAAAGCCTGGTACCAGTTGCAGGAACACAAGAACATGTCGGGATATTTCAGGCCCAATTCCCTGATCATCGTTTTAAAGTCGTTGCCACCGTGGCTGTTGAGTATAACGAGTTTGTATATGCCCTGGCGGTTGAGCACCTCCACCACGTCGCGGAGTATGGCCATCTGTGTGCTTGGGTTCATGTTCATATCGAGAAGCACATCGGCCTGGCCGGTGTTCACGCCGAAGGGGATTGTGGGCAGCACGATTACCTTGGCGCCTCTCTCCCACGCGATGCGCGCGGACTCGGCGGCCACATGGTCGGCCTCGATGATGTCGGTACCATAAGGCAGGTGGTAGTTGTGCGCTTCGCAGGCGCCCCAAGGTAATATCGCCACTTCGAACGACGCATCTTTGATGGTCTTCCAATTGTTTTCAGCCAGTATGTATGGTCTCATGCCCTAAAAAGTAAAAAAGCCTTCGCAATCGGGCGAAGGCTTCTGCCTGTATTTGAAAACTTACTGCTAGCAGCAACCACCTCCGTCGTAGAAATAGGTGGACGGGGAGATGAAGATGTCGCGGCGGTCTAGCTGCAGCAACGCAGCAGCCGTTTTGTCGCACACCGCCAATGGCTGATTGGGCATTAGGACGTGGCCTTTATTGTCGTCGAAGTACGCCTCGTCGCCAAAATAGATGGCGGTTTTGCCTGTGAACACGCACGGGCCGTCGGCAGGCATCGGATCTTTGACTGCACACACTTCCACGCTCTCGATGTAGATCAACGAGTCGGTCGCGTGAAGTGTTTCGGGTCCAGAAGTCGGTAAGGACGCCGTGCCCGTATTTCTATCGTGCCGAAGCCCGCTTGCGTGATCATGTCCAGGTACTGCCGGAGCGAAAGGGCTCCACTCAAGCACAAGGCGCGCAGGCGATCATCGGCTCGCAATGCATCCGGTATTGCCGAATCGCATATGGGGTCGGATAGCACCAGGCAACCGTGCGGTTTCAACACACGGTACATTTCCTGCAATGCGTGCCGGAGTTCGTCTTGTTCAAAAATATTGAACAGACAATTTTGCGCTGCCACATCGATGGATTCGTCGTCGACGGGCAATTCGAGGGCATCACCCTTCCGCAGGTCGATAAATTCTCTTTGAAACCATGGGTTCGCCGTTTCCGCCTCCCGTAGGTTTGTGTCACAAGCCACCAGCATTTCATCCACTACATCAATGCCCACGATGGCGCCCGGCCGCCGACTGAAATACGCGAACTGCAAGAGTTCCATTCCGCCGCCGACACCTACGTAAAGTATGGATGGGTTTTGCGCAAGGTCGCGCGGATGCACCGTCGTTCCGCATCCGTAGTTCATATCGAGCATTTTCTTTGGAATGGTGAGGCCCGGCAATTGCCACACTGGTGTGGTAGTGCAGCACAGTCCTTTCTGCGGATTCTCGGCAGCCTCTTTATAAATGCTTCGTGTGGTTTCTAAATAGTTGTTCATTCAAAATGATTTAGTACGGCTATTGATATACGGTTGTGCCCTGGCAACTTGAACCGGCGCCGGCTGTGCATGCGTAGCAATGCTGGCCCGTTACTATGTTGCGCTGTTCCAGGATGTGCTTATTGAAATTCTTCACGTGGCCGACCGATCGCGAATCCACTTTCAATCCGAGCATCTGGTTAAAATCACAATCATACAGGTATCCTTGCCAATCGATCGAGATTGTGTTGCGGCACATCACGCCGGGTATTGCAGCGGGGTTAAATGCATTCACCAATTTCTCCATGTATTCAACATAGTTTCCGCTCTCGATAAGGAAGTCGAGAAAGCGACTGATCGGAATGTTGGTGATGGTGAAAAGGCTGTTGAAGTCGACGTCGAAGTGTTGCTTCAACTCCTTCTTGAAATCGCGTTCGAGTTGCATCTGATCGCCCGGCAGGAAGGCGCCGGTAGGATTGTACACCAGGTCGAGCGTAAGCCCGGAGTGCGCTTTGCCGTAGCCGACTGCGTTGAGCATTTGGAGAGCCTCGATTGATTTTATGAACACGCCTTCGCCTCGTTGATCGGTCTGTTTTGTCGGGCTGATAGAAGGGCAGTGAGGACACTACACGGACGTTGTGCGTCTTGAAAAACTCGGGCAGGTGGTGATACTTAGGATT
This sequence comes from Bacteroidia bacterium, assembly GCA_012031955.1. The sequence goes on along the minus strand of JAAURZ010000526.1, from coordinate 839 downwards.
TGAAGGATGATCGTAAGATTCGATCTGACAATAATCTCCTTCACTCCCATTTGGTGGGCCTGTTCGACGAACCAAAGAAAGTCGGGGTTCATTTCCGGCGCACCGCCGGTGATATCGAGCGTTTGAATACCTGCTCTGCTCAACGCTTCGAGGCACCACTGCATTGTTTCACGGGTCATGATCTCTTTGCGATCGGGGCCCGCATCTACGTGACAGTGCTTGCAGACCTGGTTGCACATGTAGCCTATGTTGACCTGGAAAATTTCGATGGCTCCCGGTGCTAAAGCACCGGCACCCGCCTGACTGATTTTGCTCTCGAATCGCGGCAGCGTGCCATCTGAAAAGATGCCGGCATCAAGAAAAGCCACTTGCTTCTCGCGATGGGCGAGTTCGTGTTGCCTGGCATGAAGGGACTTGATCATGGCTGATTACATTGACAATTTTTTCGCTTTGTTCATCATTTGAACGCCATGCACCAGCGAGGCACCGCTCCTGATTGCCGCTGCCACGTGAATGGCTTCCATCATCCCTTTTTCGGATGCACCCTTCTCAAGGGAATCTTGCGTGTACGCATCGATGCAGTAGGGGCATTGCACGGTGTGCGCCACGGCTAGCGCAATCAGTGATTTTTCGCGGGCGGTCAGGTCCCCTTCTTTGAAGGCGTCGCCATACCAGTCGAAGAATTTTTTGGCGAGGTTGTCTTCCCATTCTCCAATGTTTCCGAATTTCTTCAGGTCTGCGGGGTTATAATATGTTTGTTCCATGTTTGGTTGCGATAAAAAGAGTAAACAGCCAAATGACGTGCTGGCCGGTGTAGAACAGAAAATAAAAATTGATAA
>JAAURZ010000525.1 GCA_012031955.1 Bacteroidia bacterium | reverse complement strand
GGGCAAATATAAAACACGCGCAAGTGGATTGACAGGCTGAAAAGGAATTTTAATAGCCATTTTCCCGTTTAATGCATAACTTGAAATCTGTAAGCGCGTTGATATTTCGGATCAATCAGGGGTCTCAAAAAGTTTAGCTATGAAAACAAAAAACAACCTCATCGGACTACTGCTTCTGCTAGGGCTAAGCACCGCAGCCTTCGCCCAGGAAACAGACGACATGTATTTCAATTCGAAAGATCGTGAGAAACTGAAGGCCGCGCGCACCGCAGAGCAAGAGGCTTATGAGCAGCAACTGGCGAGAGAGCGCAAAATCGAAGAGCAATACGTCAGCAACACCGTACCCACGGGCCGCAACGTAAACCCCGAGTACATCTCCAGATCCAATGCCCAGGAGGCGGCCGAAGGCGAAGGGGACTATTTCATTCCCGACTACACCTACAACAGCGCTACGCAATTCAATAATTATAACGACAACTTCAACCGTTGGTACAACAACCCCTGGTATACCTCGAACTGGTACGGTCCGGGCATCAACAACTGGAACAGCCCTTACTACGGATATTACAGCAGCGTAAACAGCCCGTGGTATGATCCTTACTGGGCTTACAACGGCTACTCGACTTCATTCAGCTATTACTATGGAAACTCCTGGAACTACGGATGGGGTGGCTACTACGACTACTGGAACCGTCCCTATTGCTCCAGCGGCTGGAACATGTCGTGGTCATGGGGACCTGGCTCATGGAACTACGGATGGGGCATTGGCTGGAGCTCCGGCTGGTACAACAACTACTGGGGCTACCCGAGCACGATCGTGATCGTGAATGGCGACTACAACGGCCGCGCCGTCACTTATGGCAAACGCGGCACCCGGGGCGGTACCATAGGTACGAACACCGCATCCCAAGGTAGAACCCGCACCGATCTGCCAACCTACGGAAGAACAAGGGGCGGCAACGGCTCCATCAGTGGCCGTACAGCCACCAACACCAGTTCACGTTCCACGCAGCAGGCTGACTACTACAACAGGTCTTGGAGAACGGCGACTAACACTGGCGGCACCACGCAAACCAGGCCGTCGATCTGGAATAACTCCAGCAATTCTACCTGGAACAACAGCAGTAATACACGCAGTAGTTGGAACAGTAACAACACCAGCACGCCTACCCGCTCCAGTTGGAGCAACAGCAGCAGCGGCACCACGCGCAGTTCTGGGGTGAGCAGCGGTAGCAGCGGCGGATCGCGCAGTTCCGGTTCCTCATCGAGCGGAAGCAACGGCCGTAGCCGTGGCAGGGATTAACATCTCAGGTACAGACTAAAAACATCAAAGGTTATGTGGAGAAAATTTTCAGGGCTTGCCCTCACTGGAATCATATTGCTCATGGCGCAGCAATTGCAGGCCCAGTCTTATGAAGAGTCGGCGCTCACCTTCAGTCGCACCAAACTGTCGGGCAGCGCGCGCATACAAGGCATCGGCGGCGCGGGTACCGCGCTGGGTGGCGACTACAGCGCCGCGCGGTTGAACCCGGCAGGACTGGGCATGTACAACCGCTCGGAGATCACGTTGAGCCCGGGCTTTTCGACACAAACAACATCTTCGTTTTACAATCCTTCCCTTACAGGAGGCACTTCCCGCGAAGAGGTGACCAACCGGCTGAATGTACCCGGCTTCAGCGCAGTGTTCAACATGCCGAAGGAATCAGGTAAGTACCTTGGCGGATCGGTGGCTATCAGCTTCACACGCATCAACGACTTCAACAATACCACCGTGTACGAAGGCACGAACACAGCGACCTCCATCATCGACTACTTCATCGACGACGCATGGGGATACACCACCGCGCAATTCGACGAAGGCGACTATCAATACAACCGGCCCACAGGCCTGGCCTACTTTAACTACCTGATCGGTCCTGCCACCTTGATTGATCCCTCCGCTTCCGACACTGAATATTTTACGGATGTGGCTACCGTCCCCTTTCAGCAAGAGCAAATCAAAACCCGCGGCGCCATGAATGAATGGAACATCAGTTACGGCGGCAACTACAACGACATACTCTTCTTCGGCGCAAGTGCCGGCATCTCAACGCTGCGTTATGAGTCGGACAAGTACTACACAGAAAGTTTTTCCGACGATCCATACCTGAATGACCTGTCGCTGGATGAAAGTCTTGACATCAAAGGAACCGGCGTCAACCTGAAACTGGGTGTCATTATACGGCCGGTGCATTTCTTCCAGGTCGGACTCTCCTATTCTACACCGACCTTGTACCAGCTTTCCGAAAAGTATGAAGCATACATGAATACCAGTTGGAAGAATTTCGACTACTATGGCGACGGGTCGGTGATACTAGGCGAAGAAGGGGCCGGCACAGACGTAGTCACTTCCGAATACAATCTCACCACGCCCTCGCGCTTCAGCGCCGGGGCCGCATTCATATTCAAGTACGGCTTCGTGACCGGCGACGTTGAACTCACCAACCCGGGCGGTGCCCGCTACAGCTCGGATATTGACGGTATTTCGTATGGGGCTGAAAACGACGGCATCAAAGCGGCGTACCAGCGAACTGTGAACTACCGCGGAGGCGTAGAACTACGCTATGATATTTTCCGCCTGCGGGGCGGCTTTGCACGGCAGGGAAATGCTTATGCCGATGCGCTTAACGTTGACAACAGCGCCACGTCCATCACCGGCGGCGTGGGCATCAGAACAAAAACCTTCTTCATCGACTTTGCAGTGGTGCAAACCAAATATGACGACCAGTATTCGCCATATTCATTCATCGCCAACCTGCCCAACCCGACAGTGGATCTCAACTCGAAAACCACCAACGGCATATTCACAGTAGGATTTGTGTTCTAAAGATGCAATGCGTTGAGCACTTGCTGAAGTGTCGGCGACACGCCTGAATTTCAAAAGAGGCCTTCTTGTAGATGGCCTCTCTTTCTTTAAGGAGCGCGGCAAGCCGGTCTTCCACCGACGCTCCCTCCAGCAACGGACGGTGTGTCTTATTGATGGTTCGAAGCGCAAGCTCTTGCAAGGGGATGTTCAGATAGATGCTCACACCTGTTTGCGTGAT
>JAAURZ010000524.1 GCA_012031955.1 Bacteroidia bacterium | reverse complement strand
TACCGTCGAGCCGCGCGACGGAACGATCATTTTTCCAGACCACATGCAGCACAACGGTATCGTATGCCTTGTCGAAATGATGTCGGTGATCCATCCATGATGACGAGAACACATGCATTTCAATATTGCCAACCCATTCTACGTCGCCGATCCTTATTCTCGCGTTTGTGAAGTCCGGGCCGGAATACGGATTGTTCAAACCCTTGTGAACTATCGTGACCGGCTGACCGTCGGCCGTGCGCAATTCCCGTTTGTTAAAATACTGGAATTGCCATAGGTAAATGATGAAAGCTTCCTGCACGTTGATGCGGGTTTTGTTTCCAGGTTAGTTACCACAATCAACCAGAAAAATCAATCATCAAAAACAACAGCATAGTCTTTGAAAACGTCGACTTGCGTTAAATTTTTACCGGTTTTTTCAATTTGGGCCTGAGCCGGCCTGGTAGGTCAGCAATATTCGTCGAGAAGGCGGTCCATTTCTTCGGCGAGGGCTTGCGCTTCCTTGCGGGCGGCGCTTGCAAATCCTGCATCGTTCGAAGCATAGATTATAGAGCGGGCGGCGTTCACAAGGAGGCCGCACTGCTTGTTCATTCCGGCTTCCGATACTTTCTGCAAGTCGCCTCCCTGCGCACCTATACCGGGCACGAGAAAAAAGTGATCGGGCACAAGGGCGCGTATCGACGCGAAACGTTGTGCCTGCGTTGCGCCCACCACATACATCATGTTGTCGGCGGTGCCCCATTGCTGCGACGTGATGAGCACCTGCTCATAAAGTTTCCTGCCCTCGGCAGATTCTATCAACTGAAAGTCGGCACTCCCCGGATTCGAAGTATGCGCCAGCAAGATCACCCACTTGCTTTTGAATTCCAGAAAAGGCAAAACGGAATCTCTGCCCATGTACGGCGCCACAGTAATGGCGTCGACGTTGAGCTCCTCGAAGAATGCGCGGGCATAAAGTGTGGACGTGTTGCCGATGTCGCCGCGCTTGGCGTCGGCTATCGTGAAAATATCGTCAGGAATGTAGTCGATTGTTTTCTGGAGACTCTCCCATCCTTTCACGCCCAATGCTTCGTAAAAAGCGATGTTGGGTTTGTAGGCCACGCAGTAGTCGTGTGTCGCATCTATTATTTGCTTGTTGAATTCGAACACGGGATCTTTCTCTCTGAGTAAGTGTGCCGGTATTTTGGCCGGATCGGTGTCGAGGCCCACACAGAGGTAACTCTTCTTTCTTTCAATGTGTTCGAACAGGGCGGTACGATTCATTCTGCGTCAGGATGTTTTTTGAAGTGGTCAAATATAATGAAATAAAAAAAGTGCTTCGCGCCGGGCACGAAGCACTTTATGATGATTGAGCATGATGTGCTAGCGAAGGTCGATAACATCTACGCCGGGATACTTTTTCGGATCGAAAACAAAATACGCATCATCCACTTTTACATTTGGGTTAAACTTGGTGATTGTGTAGGTGTAGCGGTTTCCGCTTTTGTCGAACATGGTATAGCTCTGAATTGTTTTATCCTTCTTGCCAATGTTGATACGGATCTTGTAGTATTGGGCGTCCTTTTTCCGGCACCAGGTCGATCACTTCGCAAGTTACACCGCCGATGGTTTTGTCTTCGATGTACAGGTATTTGAATCCCTTTTTGTATATCTCGTAAATTTTTGATGGATTGATGTCTTCAGAATCGGGGTCGTAGTTGTCGATGTTCACTTCTTTGGCGTCGGGCAGGTAAGTCCAGATGGTGGTACCGTTGTTGAACACTTCCTGTTCCGGCAATGTGAGCCTGAATTTATCACCTTTCACCGTAATCTTCCCTTTGAATTCTTCATGGATTTTATCGACGTCGTTCACAAGCGTGGCCGAGATGTTGGCTTCGAAGGAAGTATATAATTTATACTTGCGGCTCATCTCGTCCAGCGTTTCCAGCGCTTTTGGGTCGTATTGAGACTGTGCTTGTGCAATGTTTACCCAGGCTCCGAGAAGGATGATACAAAGCGCAAAAACTGTTTTTTTCATTCCCTACTAAGTTAAGATTTATGTTTGTCCGTGTTTTTCCTTCAATTGATTCAATAATTGTTCCAAACTAAGCTCATCTTTGATGAGTACTTCCCTTGCTTTGCTGCCTTCGAAAGGTCCGACGATGCCGGCTGCTTCGAGTTGGTCTATGAGGCGGCCCGCGCGGTTATACCCCAACTTGAGTTTTCGTTGTATGAGGGAGGTGCTTCCCTGCTGGTGGCGCACAATAAGCCTGGCCGCTTCTTCGAACAGCGCATCGCGTTCGGCCAGGTCTACGCTGGATGCGCCATTGTCTTCGTCACCTTCAAATTCAGGCAGCAAGTACGCCGAGTCGTAGCCGCGTTGTGCGCCGATGTAGTCGACCACGTGTTCGATCTCCGGCGTATCGACAAAGGGACACTGAAGACGAAGCACATCGGACCCACTGGACAACAGCATATCGCCCCATGCCCACCAACTGATCGGCGCCGCCCGCATCGAGGATGGTGCGCGAATCGACTTTGGACGTGACGCGGAACGAAAGCCGCGCCGGGAAGTTGGCCTTGATCACACCTGTAATGACGTTCACCGACGGGCGCTGTGTAGCCACCACGAGGTGTATGCCGATGGCGCGCGCCAACTGCGCGAGCCGTGCAATGGGTGTCTCCACTTCTTTGCCTGCCGTCATCATGAGGTCTGCCAGTTCGTCGATTACCAGCACGATGTATGGCAGGAAGCGGTGACCTTCGGTGGGGTTGAGGCGGCGGCTCACAAACTTGGCGTTGTATTCTTTCAGGTTTTTCGCGCCTGCATCTTTCAGCATCTCGTAGCGATTCTCCATCTCGATGCACAGCGAGTTGAGGGTATGCACAACTTTTCTTGTATCGGTAATAATGGCCTCTTCGCTGTTGGGTAACTTTGCCAGGAAGTGGCGTTCCAACTTACTGTAAAGTGACATCTCGACTTTCTTCGGATCGACGAGTACGAACTTCAACTGCGACGGATGGCGCTTATACACAAGCGACGTGAGAATCACATTCAACCCCACCGACTTACCCTGGCCGGTAGCTCCCGCCACGAGCAAGTGGGGC
>JAAURZ010000523.1 GCA_012031955.1 Bacteroidia bacterium | reverse complement strand
AGAAAAATGAACTCACTTACCAGGAAGGGCAAATACTATTTGCGCTCATTTTTAAGGCACGATTTCAAGGCCAGTATCACCGTATACTTTGTGGCTTTGCCGCTTTGCCTGGGTGTTTCGCTTGCGTCGGGCGCACCCGTGTACACAGGGCTGGTTGCCGGCGTTGTAGGCGGAATTCTTATTCCTCTCATCAGTAAGTCGGCGCTGAGTGTGAGCGGTCCGGCGGCTGGGCTTACGGCCGTGTGTGCAACGGCTATCGGCACGTTGGGGTCCTTGAACCTGTTCTTCCTTTCAGTTTCCATCGCCGGCCTGCTCCAGGTATTTCTTGGCATGGTGCGCCTGGGTGGATTCACGCATTTATCCCTTCGGCTGTTATCAAAGGGATGCTGGCCGCCATCGGCATACTGCTCATCTCCAAACAAATTCCGCTGCTTATCGGCTACGATAAACCTGACTTCTGGCGCGATGAGTTCTTTAACATCTTCACTTTTCACCACGGTTTTGAGGAAATCAATGATCTCTACGAACAGGTTTCCATCGGGGCGATCGTTATCGGAGTGGTTTCTCTTTTATTTTTGGTGCTCTGGAAAAAATACATAGCCAGTACGATAAACTTTCTGCCGGCGTCGTTTCATAACGGTGCTCATCGGAGCCCTGCTGGCCCTGGCTTTCGACACACTGGAATCTCCCTGGCGCCTGCATGCTTCGCAATATGTACACCTGCCGGAAAATATTTTCTCCGAGATAGCGCTGCCGGATCTCGGCACTTTGTTTAGTGACAGCCATATCTGGCGAACTGCAATCATCATATGTTTTATCGCCACGCTGGAGACGTTGCTGAGCATTGAGGCAATTGACAAAATAGATCCATACAACCGGATCACGCCGCAGAACCGTGAACTCATAGCGCAGGGAGCCGGGAATTTTGTGGCCGGGTTGGTGGGAGGTATTCCGATCACTTCAGTCATTGTACGGAGCGCCGCCAATGCCGAGGCCGGCGCCAAAACAAAAGTGTCCGCCATGCTGCATGGCTTCCTGCTGCTGCTCACCATTTTGTTTGCCACGCGGGTGGTTGCAAGTATTCCCTACTGTGTACTGGCCGTTATACTTATCAGAACGGGCTATAACCTGGCCAAACCCGGTATGATCTTTTCCATTTACCGGCAGGGTCGCGAGCAGTTCCTTCCCTTTATCGTAACGGTGGTGGCTATTCTGGGAACCGACCTTCTCATTGGGGTGCTTATCGGGATTACTTATGCAATTTACTTTCTCATCAAGCACACTTACCGCGCGGGCTATGTGCTCAGGCAGTGGTCTGAAGGCCACATCCGGCATTTCAAAATCGAACTTGCGCTTAACGTGAGTTTCCTTAACAAGCGGAGGTTTCGTGAACTGCTCGATACCCTCCCGGAATATGCTACCGTAGAAATAGACGGCAGCAACAGCGTTTACATCGATTCCGATATCCTGGAGATTTTTCAACAATTCAAGGTGAAGGCGAGAAACAAGCACATCGCCCTGACTACAAAAGGCATTCCCGATGTGGAAATAGTTGAAGTGCACTAGAAAACCGGCGGTACGGCAATCAGGCAAGATCAGCGGTAATATTGACTTTTGGTCAATGATTGAATCGCCAAAATTCAACCAAACACCCGTTTTATTCCTATATTTTGCGAAATATAAGAGCCGGGCCGAAATTACTTGCCTCTACCAAGGTCTGGTGTAGCCCACGCTACTAATAACTATGATATATTACAGACAATTGGTTATTTCCAGAATCAAGTCGGCCAAGAACGAAAGCGAAATAACCGATGTTATTGAAACGTCAATCGGGCGATTGAACAGCAAAAACGTTAACGGCCACATCATCCATCGTTTTCTTGCGGGCTTGTGTACAGGCTTGGGCCAGTCAGACGACCTGTCGGAGAAAGAGCGCCAGAATATGGACTTTGCCCTGGGTATCGTTAATAAATTCAGACACCCGAAATAGTCGGTGTCTACACAGTAAATAATCTAAATGCATCAAAATTAAAATGCGACAACTTAAGATCACTAAGCAGATAACCAATCGGGAAACGCAATCGCTGGATAAATACTTGCAGGAGATAGGAAAGGTTGACTTGATTACGGCAGACGAAGAAGTAAAGCTGGCGCAGTGTATTCACGATGGAGATCAGTTTGCGCTCGAGAAATTGGTAAGTGCAAACCTCAGGTTTGTGGTATCAGTGGCCAAGCAATATCAAAACAACGGGCTGTCGCTGGGTGACCTGATCAACGAGGGAAACGTGGGCCTGATAAAGGCTGCGTCCCGCTTTGACGAGACACGTGGATTCAAGTTTATTTCTTATGCAGTCTGGTGGATACGCCAGTCGATTATGCAGGCTCTGGCCGAACAATCGCGCGTTGTCAGGCTTCCGCTGAACCGCGTGGGTGCGCTTAATAAAATCAACCGGACTTTTTCGCACCTGGAACAGCAATACCAGCGGGAGCCGTCGGTAGAAGAACTTGCCCAGGTACTGGAAACATCCCCCGACGAAATTAGCGATACCATACAGGTCGGGGCTCGCCAGATTTCTATGAATGCCCCGTTTGTGCAGGGTGAGGAAAATGGCTTGCTCGATGTACTGGAAGACGAAACGGAAGTAACACCGGATTCGGAATTGATTCACGATTCCTTGCGGCAGGAGATAAGGCGCTCCTTGACCATGCTCACTGAAAGAGAAGCCGACGTTATATCATTATATTTCGGACTCAACGGGCAAAAGTCGATGACGCTTGAAGAGATCGGACACCGGTTCAACCTCACCCGGGAGCGTGTACGCCAAATAAAAGAGAAAGGTATCCGAAGGCTTCGGCACACATCGAAAAGCAAGGGACTGAAACCCTACCTCGGGTAGGTTGCCGTGCGGCAAGAGATCGGCTCTTGAAAGAAAAGCCACCTCATGAAATGTCCAGGTAGATTGTTCATCTGACAACATCATAGAAGCCGGTCATTTCATGCGGGCGTAAAAAATCTAAATATCAGCAATGAGAAATGTTCTGCTGGTCGACGACGACGACATCTGTAACCTTCTCAGCACCCGTATGCTGGAGCGATTG
>JAAURZ010000522.1 GCA_012031955.1 Bacteroidia bacterium | reverse complement strand
CCTGCCGCGCAGGCAGCTCGCGGAAAAGGCGCTGGCCAAACAGTCGTGCGATCACCTTTACAAAACTGGACGACGCTGTTGATTTTGTGAACGAGTATCGCGCCCGAGCACCTGATCATCAACACACGCGATGCAGACAACGTGGGCGATCGCATCACCAACGCCGGCTCGGTGTTTCTCGGCAACTATTCGCCCGAGGCCGCGGGTGACTATGCGTCGGGCACCAACCATACACTGCCTACAAACGGATTTGCGAAAGCCTACGCGGGTGTGTCGCTGGAAAGCTTCACCAAGGTAATCACCTATCAGTGCCTCACACGGGAAGGGCTGAAAAACATCGGACCCGTGGTAGAACGAATGGCCGAAGCCGAAGCGCTGCTGGCACACAAGCTGGCCGTGCGCGTACGACTTGAATACACAGGCGAATGACGACCATGGCACGTAAGCGGAAAACTTTTTCGACGTAAACACCTCGTACGAAAAAATATACTCACGAATGAAGCCCTATTCATCGGCAAGAGACGAGTTTAAGGGCGAGGCAGACATTTATCTCGACGCCAACGAGAACCCCTACCCTTCGCCCTACAACCGGTATCCCGACCCGCTGCAATGGGAAGTGAAGAAAAACTGCCACGATCAAAAGCGTGTCCGCTGAGCAAATATTTCTCGGCAACGGCAGCGACGAAGCGATAGACTTGCTGATACGCGCATTCTGCGAGCCCAACCGTGACTCTATTCTGATCACCGAGCCGACGTACGGTATGTACGCGGTGTGCGCCGATGTGAACGCCGTGAACGTGCAGCGCGTGCTGCTCACGCCAGACTTCGGCATCGACCTCGACGCATTCCCCAAAACATTCGACGTCTCCACCAAAGTGATTTTCCTTTGCAGTCCCAACAACCCGACGGCCAATCTGCTCGACCCTAAGAAGATAATTGAAGTGCTGAAGCGCTTCTATGGACTTGTGGTGATTGACGAGGCGTATATCGACTTCGCCAAAAACAAGGGCTTTGCGCGGTACCTCGACAAATATCCGAACCTTGTCATTCTTCAAACATTTTCCAAAGCGTGGGGCCTCGCCGGCCTGCGTCTCGGCATGTGTTTCGCCTCGAAGGAAATTGTGAGTGTGCTCAACAAAATAAAATACCCGTACAACGTCAACATTCGCACGCAAGAGCTTGCACTTGAAGCGCTCGAACACGAAGCGCAAAAAAATGCCTGGGTAAAGGAAATACTAACCGAACGGGATAAACTTGCGCAGGAACTGTCGACAGTTGGTATCGTGAGGAAAGTTTACCCGTCAGACGCAAACTTCCTGCTGGTGAAGGTCGACGACGCGCACGCGGCCTATCAGCGTTTGCTGGAATATGGCATCATCGTACGCGACCGCAGCCGTGTCACGCTGTGCTACAACTGCCTGCGCATAACAGTGGGTACACCGAGTGAAAACAGTGAGCTGATAAAAATATTGAGACAACTATAACCTAGCCATGTACAAATGTTCTGCCTGTGTTATAAAAAACCTATTCAATGTAACCGTAACAAAACCCGAATTAATTGACGTGTGAAATAGCCGCCCATCATGTTCATAACAGCACATGATGACAAGCCTGGTATCCCATGTGACTACAAAAAATCAAACAACAACGCATGAAACGTGTTCTCTTTATCGACCGCGACGGTGTGCTGATCGTAGAGCCGCCGGACGAGCAAATCGACAGCCTCGAAAAGCTGGAGTTTTACCCAGGCCTATTCGGCGGCCTTGGCGCCATTGCCCGCCTGCAGCAATTGAACTGGCGATGGTAAGCAACCAGGACGGCCTCGGTACAGCAAGTTTTCCGGAGGAAAACTTTTGGCCGGCTCACAACAAACTCATGGGCGCTCTCGAAAATGAAGGCATCAGGTTCGCGCACGTCCACATCGACAGAACATTTGCCCACGAGAACAAGCCGACGCGAAAGCCAGGCACCGCCATGCTAACACACTACATGCAGGGCGACTATGACCTCGCCAACAGCTTTGTGATCGGCGACAGAATTACCGATATGATGCTGGCGCAAAACCTCGGATGCAAGGGCATACTTGTCAACGATGGCTCGCTGGAGTCGATGGTGCGCGAAGCGAACCTGGCAGAGCATTGCGTGCTCATCACTACCTCGTGGGCGCGGGTCGCGCAGTACCTCTCGCAGCCTGCGCGCGTAGCGGCTGTCCACAGGCAAACCAGGGAGACAGACATTGCCGTGGAGGTCAACCTGGATGGTACAGGACAATCAAGCATTCACACAGGGCTTGGGTTTTTCGACCACATGCTCGATCAGTTGGCCAAGCATGGACAAATAGACCTCACGTTGAATGTAAAAGGCGACCTGCAAATTGATGAACATCATACCATCGAAGACACAGCGATTACGCTCGGCGATGCCTTCGCCAAGGCACTTGCCGACAAGCGCGGCCTGGAGCGCTACGGCTTCATGCTGCCGATGGACGACTGCCTGGCGCAAGTGGCCATCGATTTCGGCGGCCGCCCCTGGCTGGTGTGGGACGCAGCATTCACCCGTGAGAAGGTCGGCGACATGCCCACGGAAATGTTTCATCACTTTTTCAAGTCGTTTTCGGATTCCGCCAAATGCAATCTTAATATCAAAGCAGAAGGAACTAACGAACACCACAAAATCGAAAGCATATTCAAAGCCTTCGCGCGCGCCATTCGCATGGCCGTGCGCCGGCAACCGGGCAACGAAAGCCTCCCCTCCACCAAGGGTGTTTTGTAGAAAAGTTTAACAACGATCCGATGAAACTCGCCATCATCAAATACAATGCAGGCAACATCCAGTCGGTATCATTTGCGCTGGAGCGACTGGGCGTCGACTTTGTTGTAAGTGACAGCCCTGACGTGATACAGTCCGCCGACAAAGTGATTTTCCCCGGCGTAGGTGAAGCAGACACCACCATGCGCTACCTCCGGGAAAAAAATCTGGATGGCGTCATCACAGCGCTCAGGCAACCTGTGCTCGGCATCTGCCTGGGCATGCAACTGATGTGCCTGCACTCCGAAGAGAACAACACCACTTGTCTGGGTATCTTTCCCGACAAGGTTAAAAG
>JAAURZ010000521.1 GCA_012031955.1 Bacteroidia bacterium | reverse complement strand
GGCCAGTCGTTCGACGCCCAGTACCTGCTGCAGACCACCATCCTGCTCGACCGCATCTGCCGCTGCCTCGCTGCAGCTCGACCTGCAGATCTTCGTGTCCTGGGAGTGCGACGACCTCTTTTTCGACTCCAACGGGATGAAGGTCGGCGACCTCGACGGCGATCCGAAGCGCCTGACCGAGATGGATGCGCTGATCGCCTACATGCAGATCCTGGGCCGCATGGTCGATTTCAAGACCGTGAAGCCCGAGCAGCTCAGGCAATAGGGGCGCCCCATGGCCGAATTCTACGCCGCCATCAAGTCGCTCTGGGTCGTCTGGCTCATGGGCGTCTTCCTCGCCATCGCCGTCTGGGCCTACTGGCCGCGCAACAAGGATCGCCTCCAGGCGCATGCGCGCATCCCGTTGGACGACGACGCGCCGACGCACAACGCCAAGCTTTAAGGCCGCCACCATGCCGACGAAAACCGAGAAAGAGCTCTATCAGGGCAAGGCCACGACCGGACACGAGTGGGATGGCATCCAGGAGCTCGACACGCCGCTGCCGAAATGGTGGGTGTACGTGCTCTATGCCTGCATCGCGTGGTCCGTCGTGTACTTCGTCCTGTACCCGTCGTGGCCCGGCATCACCATCGTCATTTTCGTTTTTCAACTGCCGGCCACACGTCTTTCGTCACCTTAAACGTCATCGCTTTTTTCTGCTCGGCAAATTGATCGGCGGCGATGAGCGGGTAGGTGAGTGCGATCACCTTCGTGGCCGTCATTGGCCTTATGCCGTTGGCACCACGGTCGGTATAAGAGGCCGTGAGTATGTAAGTGCCTTCTGTTTCGCCGGGCTTGTGCTGGTTGAGCGTGTAGGCGCCTTTGTATGAAAGTCCGCTGCTCTTTTGTGTTCCACCCACCGACAAAATATAGCGGATCATTTTCTCCGTCTCCGCTTGCGCTAACTGTGGATGCGCCGACATGGTAAGATCGCCCCACACGCCGGAACCACCTTTGATAACCTTCTGCGCCAGCGATGCCACCGCCGATTCGTCGCCGGCGTACTTCTTCGCGATCTCGGTGAGCGAAGGGCCCACGGATTTATCGGTAAGACTGTGACACGCCTTGCAGTCGGAGCCTTCGTACAACGCTTTGCCCACCAGGTGTGCCGATGCTTCCATGTTGGCCTGGTGGCCCTGTATTATCTCCGTTACATCTTTGCCGCGCGTGAGGTAATCGGCGGTAAAAGTAACGGCCGACGGATCAATGCCCTTGCCGATGGTGCCGTCTTCGCTGTCTTTCACTTCTACTATATAGTCGATCTTCGTATTGCTCCAATAGAACCTTGTGTTGCCGTTGAATTTGATATCGACGGTCGGAGGATCATTACCGGCTACGACTGCGATTTGCTGTGACGCTGTTTCGCCGGAAGGATCGGTAACGGTGAAACTTGCTGTGTACTCACCGGGTTTCTTGTACTCATGTACCGCGTTCTTGTCAGTCGACTTTTCACCGTCGCCGAAGTACCACGCATATTCCAGTTCGTCACCATCCGGGTCGCTGGACTCATCCGCATTGAACGTGACGGTGAGCGGCGCTTTTCCCACGGGCTTGTCTGCCGTTACTTTGGCCACCGGCAACCGGTTGGCCGACGAGTAGGTGATGTGTATGAGGCGTGCGTCCATGTTCTGCGTAAACCAGTTGGTGCCGTACTCCAGTGCGTAGATATCGCCGGAAGGCCCGAGCACTACATCCATCAGGTTGTTGAACAACATGCTGGGCAAGAATCTCTCCATGCGCACGTAGTTGCCTTCGTCGTCGAGCGTTATGGCCATCATCCAGCCACGCATCCAGTCGTAGGTGAAAAGTTTTTTGTTGTAGTATTCGGGGAACCGGTTCTCTGATTCCGGAAAGCGATCGAGATAGAACACAGGGCCCGCCATGGCGTTGCGTCCGCCTTCGCCTACAAGCGGAAATTCTTTCGATGCCGCGTAGGGGTAGTAGATCATGGCAGGCGTGGCTTCCGGCAATTCCTTCGCGCCCGTGTTGTTGGGTGAGTTGTTCGCCGGCTTCTTCGGGTCGAACAGCGGCCCCGATTTATTGCCAGCATAGTCGTAATGATTGTAGGGCGAATTGTTTCCGATAAAGTATGGCCATCCGAAGTTGCCGGCCTTGCGCGCCTGGTTCACTTCATCGTAGCCGCGCGATCCAAAGCCCACGCTGTCTTTGCCTGCATCAGGACCTACGTCGCCCCAGTATACGAAGCCAGTCTTTTGATCGACAGAAATCCTGAAAGGATTACGCACACCCATCACATAAATTTCCGGACGACCTTTCGACGGGTCGGTGAAGAGATTGCCGTCGGGAATGGAGTATGGTGCCGTCGTCTTCAGGTTTGATGCGAAGAATTTTTCCGCGAAGGTCATTTGTGTTCGACGCCGACTTCTGTGCGTCCCACGCCGAGCGACCCGCGCTTTCGTCCATCGGCCCGTAACCTGTCGCGCGCGACTCGTGTTGTCTCCGACGGAAACATAGAGCAGTCGATCCGGACCAAATTCCACAGAGCCTGCCGAGTGACAGCATTCATCGCGCTGCGTCTTCACCGTGAGAATGATCTTTTCGCTGGCGCGTTCCAGTGAATCGCCGGCAAACACAAATCGCGAGAGTCGCTGTACCGGCTCGGTGCCTACGGGTGAATAGTACAAATATATCCAGTGATTCTTTTCATAGTCGGGGTCGATCGCCATGCCGAGCAGGCCGTCTTCGAGATCGCTGAATACAGGAAAAGTTGTAACCAGTCGCGTTGAGTCTTCCGACTTCTTGCGGAGTTTTTATGGCGCCTTTGCGTTCGATGAAGAGGATGTCTTCGTTGGGAAGCATGTCGAGTTCCATTGGCTCGTTGAGGTTGAAGTCGAGCACCACCTTTTGGAATCTGTTTTCCTCCGGCGCCACTCTGGCATTGTTGTAGTTTACCGGCACGCCAGGGCCTGCGGCGAACTGGATGCCACCCCACAGCATCTCCAGAAAATCGTTGTCCTGGAAACATTCGTCGGTGTGGCCAAGGCCGGTGTACCACGTTCTGCCGCCATCGAACTCGCGATACCATGTGATGGGATGGTTGTCGCCGTTGG
>JAAURZ010000520.1 GCA_012031955.1 Bacteroidia bacterium | reverse complement strand
GGCTCGGCCTTTTCTAGGCGGACAACAGATTGCGATTATACCCGGACAGAGCGGCCAGTACGATGTACGGTTGATTAGCACTGCCACGGGTTGCTCTTATAATGCCACGCTCAACGCCGTAGTGGTGGGCTCATTCACACTTAGTCTCGATGCTACATTCGCCTGCGAGGGAGATCCTTTCACAATAACGGCAACAACCAATCAACCTGCCACAACCTTCACATGGACGTTCGACGGCACCGCGGTACCCGGCCAGTCGAATGCTACGCTGGTAGACACACGCGCGGGCAACTATGCGGCAACAGCGAGCATTACTACGAGTGGCCAGACGTGCATGGCCTCGAACGACATCGATGTGGTGGTCGGCGAACGTACGCCTGGCAATCTCAACAACAACGCAATCATTTGTAATGACCCGGCCAACACCGATCCCAACACTAACCAGGTGGTGCTCGACCCGGGCGCGAGCTTCCAAAGCTACAACTGGTTTAAGGACCAGGTGCCGCTGGGCATCACAACGCCCACGCTCACCGCTACTGAACAAGGCTTATATTCGGTGGAACTCACCAATTCGATAGGCTGCGTGTCGACAGACGAAACACAGGTGTCGATAGAATGTCTGCCCAAGATCACCGGCCCCAATGCATTCCGGCCGAACGGCGCGAATCCGAACTTCTTCCTCTACTCCTTCTTTATCGACGATGCCGACTTCCAGGTGTTTATCTTCAACCGCTGGGGTGAGATGGTGTATCAGTCAGACGAGCGCCTGTTCAAGTGGAACGGTGGCTACAACAACTCACTGGCCCAGCCGGCGCCGCCAGGCACATATTCGTATGTGGTAAAGTATAAGAGTTCCTATCGGCCTGAAGACGGTGTCCAGGAAAAACGAGGTGGCGTGGTGCTACTGCGTTAAGCAAGCTGAGCAATAATCATTCACAGAACCGGGCTATTAGGCCCGGTTTTTTTTTTATGTGCCTCGAACACACTCGTGGTTCCTGTTCCGTAACGCATCAATTTTCATTAACTATGTAGCCGTCCAACCCCTGCAAGCCTATGCGCGCATCATTCATCGCTACCCTGCTGGCCCTGCTCTTGAGTTGCGGCTCACGGACTGATAAAACAATCGTGCCCGTGGCTGTGATACCGCAGCCGATGCAGCTAGCCTCCACGGCGGGCGTCATGCGCTGGGAAGATCACGTGCATGTGCTCGCCCGCTCGCAGGAGGAAATGGATGCCGCCGGATTGCTGGCGGAATTTCTTTCGTTAAGAAATATCGAAACAGAGCATGTTGAGGATGCCAGGGGCGATGTCGTGCGGTTTACGCTTTCGGAGAACACCAGTCTGCCCGATGAAGGCTACAAACTTACCGTGAATGAGAAAGGTGCCAACATCGAGGCCACCACCAGTGCGGGACTGTTTTACGGTGCCCAGACTTTTATCCAACTTATCAGCGAAAACGGGACCAGCGTTCCCTATGTCCGGATATTGGATCAACCGAGGTTCCAGTATCGAGGTATGCACCTCGACGTTGGCAGAAATATGTTTCCGCCCGCGTTCATAAAAAAATACATAGCCCTCATGGCACACTACAAGTTCAACACCTTTCACTGGCATCTCACCGAAGACCAGGGTTGGCGCATTGAAATAAAAAAGTATCCCGAACTCACTGCGAAAGGAGCCTTCAGGAAAGAAACCGCCGTCGGCTTTGCCAGCACAAGAACACGCAGCACTGTGAAATACGACGGCAAACCTTACGGCGGATTCTATACGCAGGACGAAGTGAAAGACATCGTAGCGTTCGCGGCCAGGCATCATGTCACGATTATTCCTGAAATAGAAATGCCGGGCCATGCGCAAGCAGCATTGGCCTCGTACCCTTACCTTGGTTGCACCGGCGGCCCGTACGAAGTCGCCACAACGTGGGGCGTATTCGACGATGTTTATTGCGCGGGCAGGGAAACGACTTTCGAGTTCCTTCAAGATGTGCTCGACGAAGTGATCGAACTCTTTCCGGGCAACTACATTCACATCGGCGGCGATGAATGCCCTAAGACGAAATGGAAAACCTGCGCTGCGTGCCAGCAAAGAATAAAGCAGGAGAAGTTGAAAGACGAGCACGAGTTGCAGAGCTACTTCATCCGGCGTATTGAATCTTATTTGAATGACAAGGGCCGGAGTATGATCGGTTGGGATGAAATACTGGAAGGCGGACTTTCGCCGAATGCGACGGTGATGAGCTGGCGCGGCGAAGAAGGCGGCATTGCTGCGGCGAAGCAGCGCCACCAGGTGATAATGACGCCGGTGGAATATTGCTACTTCGACTACTACCAGGCCAACCCCGATGGTGAGCCGCTCGCTGGCGGCGGGTTCCTGCCTATCGACACAGTGTATGCTTATGATCCGCTGCCGCAAGCGCTCACGCCCGACGAGCGGGCTTATATATTGGGTGTGCAAGGCAACGTATGGTCTGAGTACCTGACCACTCCGGAGCACGCCGAGTACATGATCTTCCCGCGCGCGCTAGCCATGTCGGAGGTGGCGTGGTCGCAGCCGGCCCGAAAAGACCGCCTCGATTTCCTGAACCGCCTTCAACATCACAAGCCCCTGCTGGATATGTGGAATGTACACTACGCTCCACACGGCTTCACAAAGGTGCAAGGCAATACCGAAGGCGCACAATGAAAAGCGTCGCACCACAGCATTTGGTCGAATTCACCCGTTTCTGACCGTCTATTGCCAGCCCTTGCACGCATCCCCTTGCACATGTCGGCAAGGTTTCCTTATCTTCACCCTCCCGGCTGATTCCGTCCATAAAATTGATTTACTTATGAGAACATCGCTGCAATATCTCTTCGCTTTCGTCGTGTTGGTGGCTATGGTAAGCTTTCAGCTTATCAAAACACAACTGCATGTAACCGTGCGCGACGACCTGGGCAATACTGTAAGTACTGCAAAGGTGACGCTGTACGAAAAAGAGGAAGACTACAACGCTGAAGAGAATGCAGTGGCTACTGGCGAAACTGATGAGAAGGGCGTGGTGAAATTCAAAGAACTGGGCGACAAGTCTTACTACGTGATGGTGGAGAAGGGCGACAAGAATAATTTTGGCGGCGGCG
>JAAURZ010000519.1 GCA_012031955.1 Bacteroidia bacterium | reverse complement strand
CACTACCTGCACCTGGGTGCCAAACGCCTGGTACTCGCGAATGCGTAACTCGGCGTTCCACGAGTTCTCCTTGATTTCGCGGAAGAACTGGTTGCCGCGCATCATGTTCGCTACGCCTTTCCTGTGATGTTGCAGGTATATAAAGTCGCCATAGCCGAATTTCTCGCTCCAGTTGGGTAGCTTCTTCGGAAGGATGTGCGTATGGCTATCTATTTCAGCATTACACGTTAGTGAATCCTGCAAAGGTAATAAAACCAAGGGTTCGGTGGGTAAGCAATACTTAAATGTTCCTTACGGGAAAGGTTGCTAAATGTGTGTGCGCAAGATGTTGATGCCTGCGGCCAGGATCACCGCGGCGGTAACGCGCTTGATGGTGATAGGATTGAAACGCTGGGCGCCTAACCGGGAGCCTATTTGCCCGCCGGCAAACACAGCAAGAAGCAATGGCCAGGTGGTACTCCAGTCGAAGTCGGCCTGTTGGCTGATTTGGCCGGCGAGGCCGCTTATGGAATTCACCAATATGAAGAAGCTGGCAAGCGCCGAAATTCTTTTGGCTTCGTCCCATTTCATGAGGTGCAGCACTGGTGAAAGAAAGATGCCGCCGCCTATGCTCACCACCCCCGATAATAATCCGATGCCTCCACCAAGGGCTATGTTGAGTGGCGTGTTGTCCGACCGCCAAGTGGTTTTCATTTCTTCAATAGCTTTTTGAAACCAGAGCAGCAACGCCGCCACAATCAGTGTAATGCCGAGTATGATAAAAAAAGTGCGCTCACGAATGGGATAGTAGCCGCCGATGAACGCCATCGGCACGCTCATAGCGATGAAGGGCCACACTTTCCGGAAATTGATTTTGCCTGCGCGGAAAAAAATAATTGTACCGCTGGTCACCACCACAATGTTGCATAGCAACGCAATCGGCCGGAACACGGTGAACCCCAGTGCCAGCGTGCCCATGAGCGCCAGGTAGCTCGAACCTCCGCCAAACCCGACGGACGAATAGATCATGGCGATGAAGAAGAAGGCAACGATGAGCAGGTAGTAGTCCACGGTGTGAGCAGGTCAACCGCCGATGGTCGACATCGATTCTTTTAAAGGTTGGGCATTGATGCGGTTGTGTTCGGCTTCGTGGCCATCTTTGGCGCGGTGGTGAAAGGCATCGAGAAGCCGGTCTGTAATTTCGTCGTCGCTCGCGCCGCCGCGCAGCAGTGCGCGCACGTCCAGCACGCCATCGTCGTAGAGGCATGTCTTGAGCGTGCCCTGCGCCGTAACGCGGATGCGGTTGCAAGTGCCGCAAAATGTACGTGACAAGGCGGCAATAATGCCGATGTTTCCCTGGTGCCCGGGTATATGATAGTGATAGGCCGTCGAATACAACGGATCGTCCATACGCCGGATCGCAGGATAACGTTCCGCAATGTAGCCCAGAATCTGCCGATAGTTCCACCGCAACTGCGCATAGTGTTGGCCTTCGCCGTTGAACGGCATCTCTTCAATGAAACGCACCGACACCGGGTGCGTGCGCGTAAGTTCTACCAGCGGCACAATGTCTTCG
Source organism: Bacteroidia bacterium (assembly GCA_012031955.1). The sequence continues at coordinate 1,563 of JAAURZ010000519.1, read as the reverse complement.
ATGTTCTTGTCCTGTATTACCACCGCGTTGATCTTTACAGGGATACGATGCTTCAGCAGTTCGTCAAACGTCACCATCACATCATCGTATACGTCGCGACGCGTAATCAGCTTGAAGCGCTCGCGGTCCAGCGTGTCGAGACTCAGGTTTACCGAGGCGATGCCCAGCGCAGCCAGTTCGGGCACATAGGGGGCAGTAAGCACACCATTGGTGGTGAGGTGCACATCGGTGATGCCGTCGATCTGACGTATGCGTTTTATCAGGTCCATCAGGTCGGTTCGCACGAAGGGTTCGCCTCCCGTAAGCCGCACCTTGGTAACGCCCATGCCGGCCAGTAACGTCATCAGCTTTTCGATCTCCTCGAAAGTGAGCAGGTCCTTTTTGGGCATGTAGTCTATGCCATGCTCCGGCATGCAGTAGAAGCAGCGCAGGTTGCACCGGTCGGTTACCGCCAGCCGCACATAATTGATAGGTCGCCCGTGATTATCTACAATCTGTTTCACAACTCCCGATTGAATCCTAAAGATAGAAATTTGAAAGCAGGAATGTTGTACATGCCGTATTTGTTTGATATTTACGCAACAGAAAATACCATGAACAAGTACACGATACGCGCCTTTGGAATTACGAAAGACATCATCGGACAGCGGCAATTGGTAGTTGAGACGGCGGTGCACACCGTTGAGGGGCTAAAGGTAGTTTTGCTGGAAAAGTACCCCGCTTTGTCGGAGCTCAGATCGCTGGTGGTGGCCGTCAACAACCAGTACGCCGACGATCACCAGGTACTGAAAAGTGAGGACGAAATTGCCCTGATTCCGCCCGTTAGCGGAGGTTAATTGCCGAGCCAAAACAAAGGAAATTTATCCTTGCTAATTGGTACCCGTTTGGTTAACTTCCATCACCTTCGAAATAATTGTTTCACGCAACCCATACGTCTTATGATCAAAATAACCGAAAAGCCCATCGACGTACAGAAAGTGATCGATACAGCTTCGAGCCTCGCCGCCGGAGCTGTTGATGTTTTTATTGGTACCGTGCGCAACAACGCGCATGGCAAAAATGTGGTCTGGCTCGAATATGAAGCCTACGAAACCATGGCAATAGGTGAGATACGCAAGATCATAGATGACGCGTCGCACCAATGGCCATTGCTCGGGTGGGCGGTGAGCCATCGTGTCGGCACATTGAAGCCGGGCGAAAGTGGCAGTGGCAGTGGCCGTGTCTGCTCCACATCGCAGGGAATCTTTCGAAGCCTGCCAGTACATCATCGATCGCGTGAAAGAAAGCGTACCGATATGGAAAAAGGAAGTGTTCGAAGACGGAGAAGAATGGGTCTCTGCCAGGCCCAGCGGTGAACGCGTTTACAACTGACCAATAAGAATTATCGCCGACGTTACCAACGCCACGGCAAATCCTAAAGCAGTTGCAAAGATCACCAGGAGATTGCGGTTAATGGGATTCGCCCATACTTCCGCCAGGTTCTTGTATTTCATATAGCCAACATTTTTAGACAATACAAAGATAACACGAGGGAGCCGACAAGCTTGTCGTCCCTTTACTTTT
>JAAURZ010000518.1 GCA_012031955.1 Bacteroidia bacterium | reverse complement strand
CCGCGAAATTCTCATCATCTCTACCCCGCACGACATGCCGGCCTTTCAGAAATTACTGGGCGATGGCAAAAACCTTGGCTGTAATTTTCAGTATGCTATTCAACCCAAGCCCGAAGGCCTGGCACAGGCATTTGTAATAGGCGAGACATTCGTAGGCAAAGACAAAGTAGCGCTTATACTTGGCGACAACATCTTCTACGGATCAGGATTTCACAAGCTGCTGCAACAGCATATCGACCCGGATGGCGGCGTTGTATTCGCCTACCACGTAACCGACCCGGAACGCTACGGTGTGGTGGAATTTGATAAAGACAGGAAAGCGATCACCATCGAGGAAAAGCCGAAACAACCAAAATCAAACTATGCGGTACCCGGGCTCTATTTCTACGACAACGAAGTGGTGAGTATCGCCAAAAACCTGAAACCAAGTCCGCGGGGCGAATTGGAGATAACCGATGTAAACAACGTGTACTTGAAAAAGGGCAAACTCAAAGTGGGCCTGATGAGCCGCGGTACGGCCTGGCTCGACACGGGCACATTCGACTCCCTTATGCAGGCGTCCAATTTTGTGCAGACTATCGAGCAACGCCAGGGCCTTAAGATCGGATGCATCGAAGAGGTAGCCTACCGCATGGGTTTTATTTCCAAAGACCAGATGCTCGCCTTGGCCGGCCCGCTGGAAAAAAGCGGCTACGGGGCCTATTTAAAGAACCTGCCCGAATACATTTAACAGCAATAACCGACGGTTGCAAGGGTGTGAAAATTCTTATACCTTTGCCCATCTTTTGGGAAATTCACAAGAGGGGACGCTAAGTCCCCTCTTTGTTTATAGGTACTATTTATGGACGTAGCAGCACAAATAAGAGAAATAGCCGGGCGACTGCTGGTGGACCCGGGCCATTTCGTGGTGGACGTGGTGGCCACCGCCGGCAAGGGACCGGGTAAACTGCTGGTTATAGTTGATGGAGATAAAGGGATTTCCATTGACGACTGCGCAGACCTGAGCCGTAAGCTGTCGGAGGCGCTCGACGAATTGAACCTGGTTGACGACCGGTACACCCTTGAGGTTTCTACTCCCGGGCTCGACCAGCCTCTGAAACTGACACGTCAGTATTACAAAAACATTGGTCGGCGCCTTAAGGTAAAATTCGTGGCCGCGAGGCAGCAACCCAAGGAAGGCATACTATCCGCTGTGAACGACGACGGAATTGTGCTGGACCTAACCTCAGGTTCCACCAAGGCGAAAGAACCAAGCCTGGTGCAGATACCTTTTACGGATATAGACAAAGCATTCGTATTGATAACGTTTAATAAAATAATTAACTAAGCAATGAACACGAGTACGCTCATCGAGTCGTTTGCCGACTTCGCGAAGCAAAAAAACATCGACCGACCGACCATGATCCGGATACTGGAAGATGTGTTTCGTACCATGATCCGTAAAAAATATGGAACGGATGACAACTTTGACATCATTGTAAATGCCGACAAAGGGGACCTTGAAATCTGGCGCTTCCGCGAAATCGTTGACGACAATTCGGAAGACATTTGGGAACATGACAAGATCGCCATTACCGAAGCGCAGAAAATTGAGCCCGATTTCGAAATCGGAGAAGAAGTGGCAGAACAAATTTACCTCGAAGATTTTGGCAGACGCGCTGTAACCACCGCGCGCCAGACACTGCTTCAAAAAGTGAAAGACCTTGAGAAGGATATTCTCTTCCAGAAATACAAAGACCTTGTCGGGGAAATAATAACCGGCGAAGTATACCAGGTGCTCGGCAAAGAAGTGCTGTTGATCGATGGCGAAGGAAACGAAATATCCATACCTCGCAACGAGCAAATTCAGAAAGACCGCTACCGCAAAGGAGAGAACGTAAGGGCTATCGTGCATAAAGTGGAGATGGTAAACGGAAACCCGAAAATCATTTTGTCACGCACGTCGCCGGTATTCCTGGAGCGCTTGTTCGAACAGGAAGTTCCCGAAGTATACGATGGACTGATTACCATCAAGAAAGTAGTGCGCGAACCTGGCGAACGTGCCAAAGTAGCCGTGGAATCTTACGACGACAGAATTGATCCGGTAGGCGCTTGCGTGGGTATGAAAGGCTCGCGCATTCACGCCATCGTACGCGAACTGCAGAACGAAAACATCGACGATAATCAACTTCACCGAAAACCTCGAACTGTATATACAGCGCGCACTTAGCCCGGCCAAAATTTCGTCTATAAAAATAGACAAAGACAACGGCCGCGTATCCGTTTATCTGAAACCCGACCAGGTGTCGCTGGCAATTGGAAAGGGAGGTTTGAACATTAAACTTGCCAGCCGTTTGGTTGGTTATGAAATAGATGTGTTCCGCGAAGTAACCGAAGGCATCGAAGAAGATGTGGACCTCGACGAGTTCTCAGATGAGATCGAAAGCTGGATCATCGACGAGCTCAAACGCATCGGATTGGACACCGCCAAAAGCGTGCTGGCACTCTCCAGAGAAGAGCTTATTCGGCGCACCGACCTGGAAGAAGAAACGGTAGAGATGGTGCTCGGAATCCTTAGAAAAGAGTTCGAATAGCGCGATTTATTTACCCAGGAATAACAACATACTTTTTAAAGTCTTTAAAAAACAGCAATATTTGGGCATGGCAGAAGAAAAGATGATAAGGTTGAGCCAGGCGGCAAGGAAACTCAATGTGGGTGTACCAACCATATTGGAGTTTCTTGAAAAGAAAGGGCATGAGGTTGAGAGCAACCCCAATGCAAAACTTTCGCCTGAGCAATTCAACCTGCTGTCTAAAGAGTTCGCCGCTTCTGCCACTGAAAAGATGGAGGCGTCGGGTCTTACCATCGGCACCAAGCACGCCGAAAACGTGACCATTGAAAGCGAAAAAGACCTCGCCAAAAAAGGGTTGAAGAGGAAGAAGACATTCTGATAAAGAACCTTGGTTCGAAAGACCTGAAAGCGAAGGAAGAGGCGAAGCCGGAAAAAGTAGAGCGCGAAAAGCCGAAACTGGAAGGCATCAGGGTGTTGGGAAAAATAGAACTCGAGAAGGAGAAGAAACCTGCGAAGAAGGAAGAGGTTGAAGTACCTGAAGTAAAGAAGGAAGAACCGAAAGTAGAGGA
>JAAURZ010000007.1 GCA_012031955.1 Bacteroidia bacterium | reverse complement strand
CGTCGCGACGACTTCCATGTCGGCGACAGTCGCGCCGACGTCCTCGGCCGTGATGTAGGCGCCTTCCAGCGAGTCGACCAGGCGGCCGAATGCTTCGAGCAGGCCCGGCGATTTCTGGTGGGTGCCGTCGACCATCACGACGGCCTTGCCGCCGCCGAGGTTCAGCCCGCTGATGGCCGCCTTAAATGTCATGCCGCGCGACAAGCGCAGCACGTCGGTCATTGCTTCCTGCTCGCTGGCGTAGGCCCAAAGCCTGGTGCCGCCGAGCGCAGGTCCCAATGTCGTGTTATGAATACCAATGATGGCACGCAACCCGGTAGCTTCATCGTGACACATCACCACCTGTTCATGACCCATCTGTTCAAGTGCGTCAAACACGCCGGCACCTGCTACTTTTTCGAGTTCTTTTAACTCCATGCGATTTTTTGCGTTTTGATTTTTGTTACTTTGAAGCCGCCTTTTAAAAAACGGAGTGTGCGACTTTAAGAATGCTCAAATTTAGGTACATTCAAACGTTTGCATAAACCATTGGAAGGATATTTCGTTAATCCATCCATTGACGAAATTTTGTAGAACGAAACTGCACGACGGCCTTATGATTTTGAAGAAAAAAATACTTTTTGGCGTGTCGTCGTCACCAGCCGCGAATGAAAGAACTTAAGTATCTCAACAAGTACCTGGTTAAGTACAAATGGCACCTGATATTGGGTACTTTGTTTGTCATAATCAGCAACGTATTCCAGATCGCACCTGGCAAGATTGTACGCGAGGCGATCGACCTCGTGGTAGACAACATTCGGGTGTATAATCAGATGTCGGGTCTCCGTGTTGAAAAGAATTTCTTCAGCGTGTTTGCCTTCGGCGTTGTCATCTACGCTGGTTTGATTGTGATCATGGCATTTCTGCGGGGTATCTTTTTGTATTTCGTGCGCCAGACGCTTATTGTGATGTCGAGGCTGATAGAATTCGATTTGAAGAACGAGATTTTCGAACACTACCAGTCGCTGCCACTCAGCTTTTACCGACGCAACAACACCGGCGACCTGATGAATCGCATTTCGGAAGACGTGAGCCGTGTACGCATGTACCTGGGACCCGCTATCATGTACGGCCTCCAACTCGTTACGCTGTTTCTCATGCTCATACCGTTGATGTTCCACATCAACGCCACGCTTACCTGGTACGCTTTAAGTCCGTTGCCGATTCTTTCTTTCAGTATTTATTTCGTGAACAACGTGATGGAGAAACGCTCTGAACAAATTCAGAAGAGTCAGAGCAGGCTTTCCACGTTTGCACAGGAGGCGTTCAGTGGCATTCGCGTGCTCAAGTCATTTAACCGCGAGCGCGAGTCGATGCGGAAATTCGATATAGAGAGCAACGCGTACAAGACACAGTCGCTGAAGCTGACGCGCGTGCAGTCGTTGTTCTTTCCGCTCATCATGGGGCTTATCGGCCTGAGCACGATTCTTACCATATATGCGGGCAGCGCCGAGGTGATCAACGGCAACCTCACTTTTGGAAACATCGCCGAATTCATAATGTATGTGAACATGCTCACCTGGCCGGTAGCTTCCCTGGGCTGGACAAGCAGCCTGGTGCAACGAGCTGAGGCTTCGCAGAAACGGGTCAACGAGTTTTTGAAAACCCGGAGCAGCATTGTATCGGAACGGGATGTGACACGGGAGTTGAATGGCAGGATCGATTTCGATCATGTTACCTTCACTTACCCGGACACCGGCATCAAGGCGCTCAAAGACATATCATTTACTGTAAACCCGGGCGAGTCGCTTGCCATCATCGGTACAACCGGCTCAGGCAAAAGCACGGTATCGAACCTGATCGGCAGGCTTTACGACGCCCGCGACGGAGAGATACGCATCGACGGCATCCCATCAAGGAATACAATCTTAACTCACTGCGCAGCCAGATCGGTTTTGTGCCGCAGGATGTGTTTCTTTTTCCGACACTATTTTCAACAACATCGCATTCGGCATGACGGTGCCTGAAGAGGAGCGAGTGAAGCAGGCCGCGCGTGACGCCGATGTGTATGACAACATTGTGTCGTTCCCTCTTGGGTTCAACACGCGCGTGGGTGAAAGAGGCATCACGTTGTCGGGCGGTCAGAAGCAGCGCGTCTCCATCGCGCGTGCCATCGCCCGCGATCCGAAATACTGCTACTCGACGATGCGCTCTCCGCGGTAGACACCAAGACGGAGAACAACATTCTTAACAGCATGAAGCGTGTGATGAATGGACGCACAACGATTATCATTCGCACCGTGTCTCATCAGCAAAACTTGCCAACAGAATTATTGTGCTGGTAGATGGTTGTGTGGTAGAAGAAGGCACGCACGAGCACCTTATCGGCAAGGGTGGCTTTTACAAAGAGCTCTACGAAAAGCAGGTGGCCACCGACGAAGTCGCCGAAGATACTCAGAACCTGTAGCGCCCGCCCAGGCCGATGAACACGCGAAAGGCGCCCGGGCGATCGGCAATTTCGATCATCGGACTTAATTCGAGAAAGACGTTGAAGGGCGCGCCTTCAAAATCGTACTCCACGCCCACGGGTGCTTCCACGCCAAGGTCGACATCGTTTTTGCGCCTGGAGTATACGACGGGATCCTGAATCACTCTGTACTGGTAGCTAACCTTGCTTCCTTTAAACATTATGCCACCGCCCAGGTACCACCGGAGCTTGCCGCTTATGTCGGTCTGAATGTCGTACTGCAGCAGGTAACGCGCCTGCAAAAAAAGTGTGCTGTACACGCGGTGACCGATGTACTCTCTGTTGTCGAAATCGGAGTAAGAATCGAAGGAGTTGATGTAATAAGATTTTGACCAGTTGTTGGGGAGCGACCCACCAGGAATTCGACTGCGCGATTGGCGGCAAGGCCCCGCTTGTAGGTAACGCCCATGGCGCACCAAGCCGTAGTCCGATTGATTGAGTTTGTTGCTGTGCAGTTGAATAAAAGCTCAGGCACGTCAACAATAGTATGAGCGTAATAACAATGTTTCGTTTCATAAGCGGGTTTTAAAAAACTTTCGCAAATAAGACAATCAGTTGAATTGAGTGAACAAGTTGGTCTAAAAAAATTTCACGCTTAGAAAGGATGTTGCCGGCACAGGGCTTCACCTGGTGTTTCTTCTACAGATAGACCGTCGATATCAAACAGATCAAAATACGTAGCGCAACCCTACGCCACCCTCAAAGCGTGTCCAGCCCGGATCCAAACCAAGGTCCTGGAAGAATTCCACTTCCATAAACAGCCGACACCGGAATTTTGAAATATGAATACTCGATGCCGGCGGTTGCCTGCGGGCCATACGTGATCCTCGACTTGGTAAAACGATCGAAAGTGTTTTCGTTGAAGCCGTCGTCGTGAAGATAGTCGTATTGAATGGTGGTGCTGCGCAGTTCGGCACCGAGGCCGGCGTATAATTTCAGTCCAGCCGAAATGGCACTGGCATCAACATGATACAAAATCCGGAAGTCGCCAACCCAGTCTGCCTTCACTTTATGCGTAAGATAGGCGTCGGTAGCTTGTTGTTCGGTGAGTGAATCGCCCTGGTAGTAGCCGGTAAATTTTTCGCGGTAGTAGCGATTGTACAAACTGCTTGAAGTCTTGCCGAAGTCGGCCACGATGCCCAGGGTTTTGCTCACGTAGTACTTGTAGGTAACAGCAAATGGATCACCCAACTTGAGGCCTATGCCTTGATAGGGATACTGACTTGTTTCAAAAATGGGGCAGACGATCCTGGCTTTATCCCGTTTCATGCGAAACGGTTTTCCGCTCTGCTTCTTGGTGTACATCGTTCGACCACCGTGGTACACCGATGCCTTCTTTTTCTGCGCAAAGCAGGAAAAGGCAACGAGGCAACAAAGAAGCGTTACGGTGCAGAGTTGATGAGGGCGCATCAAAAACAAATATACGCCATTTAGACTGTCCGATCTGACAACCGTTTATTCAACCGCCTGATTATTCCTCAGACAAACTCCTTATACTGCATTCTGTGGAGTTGCGCGTAGTATCCATCGTGCGCCAGCAGGCTTTCGTGGGTTCCTGTTTCCTTGATTTCGCCCTTGTCCAGCACGATGATCTTGTCTGCTTTTTGGATTGTGGAAAGCCTGTGTGCGATCACAATGGCTGTGCGACCCGCCATCATTTTCTCAATCGCTTCCTGTATCATCTCTTCCGTTTCGTGGTCGACGGACGATGTGGCTTCATCCAGTACCAGGATGTGGGGATTATACACCATGGCGCGGATAAACGAAATCAACTGGCGCTGACCTACCGATAGTGTGGCGCCGCGCTCCATCACATTGTAGTCCAGCTTGCCGGGCAGTCGCTCGATAAACTTTTTGGCGCCTACCAGGTCGGCGGCGTGCCACACCATTTCCTCCGTTACATCCGGGTTGCCGAGGGTGATGTTGTTAAAGATGGTGTCGGAAAATAGAAACACGTCTTGTAAGACCACGCCGATGTTTTCGCGCAGGTATCCCAGGTCGTAGTCCTTAATATCAATTCCATCAACCAGGATGGACCCGCGGTTGATTTCATAAAAGCGGTTCAGCAAATTGATAATCGACGACTTGCCTGCACCGGTTGCTCCCACCAGGGCGATCGTCTCGCCTGCCTTGATGTCGAGGTTCACATTTTTTAGCACGTACTCTTCGTCGTTATAGGCAAACCACACGCGCTCGAACTTCACTTCGCCGCGTAGCTGATCGGGTTTGTGCGTGCCGTTGCGCTGAATGTGTTCGTCGGCGTCCAGCAGGTTCATAATACGCGATGAACTCACAATGCCCATCTGCAGCGTATTGTACCGGTCGGCAATCATACGGATAGGCCTGAAGAACATTTGTATGTACATGATAAACGCGATGAGCTTGCCAATGGTGATGCCCGTTTCCTGCAGGTTGATTATTCCCTTGGCGCCATACCAAACCAGCAGACCAATGCCTGCTGCGGCAATGATTTCAGCCACGGGATAATAGACGGAGTAATACAACACAGACCTGAGGTTGGCCTGCTTGTGTTCTTCGTTGATGGCCGTGAACTTCTGGAATTCACGTTTCTCGCTCCCGAAAATTTGCACCACGTTCATGCCGGTAATGTGTTCCTGCACGAAGGTGTTCAGGTTAGCCACGGCATTGCGCACGTCGTTGAAGGCTACTTTGATTTTCTCTTTGAAAATGTACGTACTTATGAGCAAGAGCGGAATGGTGGATAAACTCAGCAACGACAATCGCCAGTCGGTCCAAAACATTACCGCAAGAATGAAGACAAGCTGCAGCAGGTCGCTCACCATCGCGGCAAGGCCTTCGCTGAATACATCGGCCAGCGTCTCCACGTCTGAGATTGTTCTTGTTACCAACCGGCCGATGGGTGTCTTGTCAAAAAATTTAAGTCGTAAGGATATGAGGTGCTCGTACAGTTTGGTGCGAATGTCGCGTATAACTTGTTGGCCCAACCACCCGGACATATAGGTGTGCACGTATTGCGCCACCGACTGCACTACAAGCAGCACCAGCAAGATGATGATCATGTTGACCATGCCCTGGTAGTTGCCGGCGCTCACGTCGCTGTCGAGCGTGAACTGCACGAGCAAGGGGCGCAGCGGTGTGAGCACACCAATGGCAAACGTGAGGAAGATGAGCAAAACAAACCGTCCCCTATACGGTTTTACAAAGCGCATGAGGCGCCGCAGCACCTTAAAGTCTATGATGTTACCACTACTGATTTGCTCTTTCTCCACTGAAGTCTCGTTGTTCTTTGCTACTGGCCCGCGGGCAGAAAAATATGCGCGGGGTATTTTACCCTCGCGAGATAGAGGCCGTAAGGAGGCACGTTGGCTCCTGCCATGGCTCTGTCCCGGCTTGCTATTATTTGCTGAAATTGCTTGATCGAAGTTTTCCCCTCGCCTACCTCGAGAAGCGTGCCTACTACGGCTCTCACCATTCCCCTCAAAAACCTGTTGGCAGTAATATGAAACACCAGCTTATGATCTTTATCGGTCCATTGTGCACGCTTCACATCGCAAAGAAAGTGATTTACATCTGTTTTCACCTTGCTGAAGCATTCAAAATCATGCTCACCAACCATTAACGCGGCGGCTTGATTCATGGTTTGAACATCCGCCTCTTTAAAATAGTGCAGGGCAAGGCCCTGAAGAAATGGATCTTTGCGCCGGGTGATATGGTACTCATACGATCGCTCAACAGCGGAAAACCGGGCGTGCGCATCGTCCTTCACCGGCCGCACGCTGTATATGGCTATGCCCTGCGGGAAATAGCTGTTCAACTTCCCGGTTATGCGTGCAGTGTCCACCTGCTTGTCAATATCGGCGTGAAAGAACTGCTGCAAGCAGTGCACGCCGGTGTCTGTTCTGCCGCTGCCTACAATTTTTGATTGCTGTGCGAAAAATTTTCGAGAGCCCATCTTCCAGCACCGATTGCACGCTCACGGCGTTTGCCTGGCTTTGCCACCCCGCATAGTCCTTGCCATTATATGACACTTCAAAAAAATAGCGCATTTGCCGTGCTTCAGAGATTCTCATAGATCACGGCCGCTCCCTGTCCCACACCAATGCACATGGCAGCCAGTCCGTACCTGACATTTCTTCTTTTCATTTCGTGCAGCAACGTAGCCGATATGCGCACGCCGCTGCAACCCAGCGGGTGGCCGATGGCGATCGCACCCCGTTCACATTCACGATGTGGGGGTCGAGTTCAAGATCCTGAATACAGGCGATTGACTGCACTGCAAAGGCTTCATTCAACTCAACAAGGCCGATATCATTTATGCTGAGGCCGGCACGTTGCAATGCTTTCTGCGTTGCGGGTACCGGACCAATTCCCATCGTGTCGGGATGCACACCTGCTACAGCCGTGGCCACCACGCGGGCCATCGGTTTGGCATTCAACTTTTGCAGCGTCTCTTCATCGGTCACGATGCAGGCTGCCGCCCCGTCGTTAACGCCGGAGGCATTGCCCGCCGTTACACTGCCACCGATCTTGAAGGCCGGCTTCAGCGATGCAAGTTTTTCGAGCGTGCTTTTCTCGGCTGTTCATCCCTGCCAAAAATGATTGGCTCCTGCCTGACCTGCGGCACCGTAACGGGAATGATTTCGTCATTGAAATTGCCGGCGGCATCGGCTTTGAAATATTTCTCCTGCGAGGCGAGCGCAAAGCGGTCCTGATCTTCGCGCGAGATTTTCCACTTTGGCCGCCACGTTTTCGGCAGTCTCTCCCATGGAATAGGGGTGATATAACCTGGCGAGCGCCGGGTTCACAAATCGCCAGCCGATGGTAGTATCGTACATTTCGACCTTACGGGAAAAAGCCTCGTCGGCCTTGGCCGTCACATAGGGCGCGCGGCTCATGCTCTCCACGCCGCCCGCGATATAAACACTTCCATTGCCGGTTATGACGCCGCGGCTTGCGTCGATGATAGCCTGAAGGCCCGACGCGCAAAGCCGGTTCACCGTCACACCTGCCACTTCGATAGGGAGGCCGGCCAGCAGCAGCGCCATGCGCGCCACGTTCCGGTTATCTTCGCCCGCCTGATTGGCAGCGCCGAAGATCACATCTTCAATCCAAAAAAAAGGAAGATTGGGGTTGCGTTCCAGCACGCCTTTGATGGCCACTGCGGCGAGGTCGTCGGGCCTCATGGGCGACAGCGTACCGGCAAATCGCCCAACCGGCGTGCGCACGATGTCGAGTATGTAGGCAGTGTTCATGGGTACAAAATTGGACCGAGGTGATAATCGCGCCTAAGGTAGCGCGATAATTCGAGGTAACTAAATCGATGTTTATAACTACTTTTACGCCCAAATTAAAGGAACGGCATTATGTGGCAAAGAATTCAAACCATATTTCTGGTACTGGTAGTGGGCAGCCTCGTGATCTCGATTTTTTTCCCATCTGGCAGTTTGATGCCCAGGACGGCACTACGCATGTGCTGTACCCCTTGCATTATTCGCAGATAAAGGATGGTGCAAAAACTACCAGTTACTTCCCGTACTCCGGCGTGGCGTATGTTTTCCATCGCTGCCGCCACATTGGCCTTCATCGAGATAGGCAAATATAAAAACCGTGTGCTGCAAATGAAGATGGGCGCATTTAACTCGCTCTTCCTGCTGGGCGTGGTCGGTGGCTCCGTGTATTTCGCGAGCCAACTCATCAACGAGTTGGGCACCGGCCAGTATGGACTCGGCCTCTATGTGCCTGCCGTGGCTGTGATAAGCAACCTGGTGGCTAACCGGTTTATCCGGCGCGACGAGCGTCTCGTACGCGACTCCGAGCGCCTGCGCTAGCAGGCAAATCCTGTCATCCTGTCATTTCTGCACTTGCTGGAACAAATTTTGAAATGGAGCGCATGAAATGAATTATTTGATTTAACCGATAAGCTATGACTACCGAGAAGGAAAAGGGTACGATATCCATTCATACCGAGAATATTTTTCCGATCATCAAGAAATTCCTCTACTCCGATCACGAGATCTTTTTGCGCGAGCTTGTGTCCAACGCGGTCGATGCCACACAGAAGCTGAAGAAGCTTGCCGCTTTGGGGGAATACCAGGACGAAGTTGGCGACTCCACCATTGAGGTGTCGTTTGACAAAGAGAAAAAACGATCACCGTCAGCGACAAAGGCATTGGCATGACGGGTGAAGAGATCAAGAAATATATCAACCAGATTGCCTTTTCCGGCGCGGCCGAATTCGTTGAGAAGTTCAAGGACAAGGCCGACGCGAAGGACATTATCGGGAAGTTTGGATTGGGCTTCTATTCCGCATTCATGGTTGCCGACGAAGTGGAAGTGGTGTCCAGGTCTTACAAGGCAGCCGAAGAGGATGCCGCCAAATGGGTATGCGACGGTTCGACTGAGTTTGAACTTATGCCCGCCAATAAATCGGTCCGCGGCACGGATGTGGTCCTTCATATTAATAAAGACTCTGAAGAGTTCCTCGATGAATGGAGACTGAAGGGGATACTTGAAAAGTACTGCAAGTTTCTTCCGGTCCCCATCAAGTTTGGCACGAAGGAAGAAAGTGTGCCTGATGGCGAAGACAAAGACGGCAAGCCGAAATACAAGTCGATCACCATAGACCGGATCATCAACAACACGTCCCCACTTTGGACAAGCGCACCCAACGACCTGAAGGATGAGGACTACCTGAAATTCTACAAAGAGTTGTATCCTTTCTCCGAAGATCCGCTCTTCTGGATACACCTTAATGTTGACTATCCGTTCGCGCTCACCGGTGTATTGTACTTCCCGCGGGTGAAGAATGATTTCGAACTTCAAAAGAACAAGATCCAACTCTACAGCCGCCAGGTGTTCATCACCGACGAAGTAAAAGATGTGGTGCCGGACTTTCTCATGTTGCTGCACGGCGTGCTCGACTCACCCGACATTCCGCTCAACGTGTCACGCAGCTATCTGCAAAGCGACGCCAATGTTAAAAAAATCAGTCAGCACATCACCAAGAAGGTGGCGGACAAGCTGCAGGACATGTTCAGGAAAGACCGCGCTGAGTTTGAAAAGAAATGGGACGACATCGGCATCTTCGTGAAGTACGGCATCATCAGCGACGAAAAGTTCTATGATCGCGCCAAGGAATTTACATTGCTGAAAAACACGGAGACAAAATATTTTACACTGGACGAGTACAGCAACCAGGTGAAGGCGGTGCAGACCGACAAAGACAAACAGGTGATCTACCTCTACACTTCTGACGCGGCCAAGCAGCACAGTTTCGTGGAAGCCGCCAGGGCAAAGGCCTACGACGTGCTCGTGCTGGACGGTGTACTCGACAATCACTTTATCAATACGCTGGAACAAAAGCTGGAGAAGACGCACGTAAAACGCGTTGACAGTGAAACGCCGGACAAACTCATCGACAAAGATGAAAAGGTCGACAGTGTACTTAGCGACAGCGAGAAGGATCAGGTGAAGGATATTTTCGAAAAGGCGATCAACAACACGAACATGACGGTAGCCGTGGAAGCCATGCCGACTGATGCGATGCCGGTAGTGATAACGATGAGCGAGTTTATGCGACGCATGAAAGACATGGCCAAGATGGGCGGTGGCGGCTACGCCTTTATGGGCTCCATGCCCGACAGCTACAATGTGGCGATCAACGGAAACCATACCATCGTTCAAAAAAATTCTGAGTGCGGCCGACGAAGAGGCGAAAAAGAAACTGGCCAAACAGGCTTACGACCTGGCCCTGCTTTCGCAGAACCTGCTTACCGGCGCCGACCTCACAAACTTTATCAAGCGCAGCGTGGAACTCGTTTCGTGAAAAACAACAATCGGGTATTTTTGAAATTCAGAGAAGAGGCGGCGACGCCTCTTTTCCGTTGCGCTGAAGCGCAATATTTTTTTGCTACCTTCGTTACCTACTGTTATGAGAATCAAAGTACTCCCCTTCTCAATTTTTGCGCTACTGGCGAGCGGCCAATTGATTGCCCAGCAACCTGACCAACAGCAATCGGGCGACCAGATGTTTACCGTGGACACACCGGTGAACCTGGACTTCGAGCGCGAGGAGGAGGTGATCAACACCAAGAAAAAAAAGAAGCCCAAGAAGAAAGTCTTCTACGGCATCAAGACGAGAAAGGGGTTCACCAAAAAAAGGTTACGGCGACAGGATCACCTACGAGATTTTTTATTACCTGAAGAGACCGGAGACACCCACCACTTTTGTGCGCGACATCTGGTGGTATGATTTTACCCGGCGCGAAATTCGCCACACCAGCAAGTTCGAGCCCGACAAAGGGGTGCTGCTGCACGGTCCCTATGAAAAAAAGCAGGGCGATGTACTATTGGAGAAAGGTATCTTTTATAAAGGCACCAAACACGGCCGCTGGATGGCGTACAAGCGCGACAGCAGCCTTGTCGACAAAGCCAAGTACTACAAGGGCTGGCCGAAGGAGTCGCTGGTGAGTTACTACGCATCCGCAGGCGCGCAGAAGATGAAGGAGATTATCCCGGTCGAGTTCGGCGAAAAGGAAGGTTACTACTACATGTTTTTCGAAAACGGGAAAAAGGCAGTAGAGGGCGAGTACCAATGGGATAAAAAGGTTGGCGACTGGACAGAGTACTATCCCGACGGCAAACGCAAGCGCATTATTGCCTACCCGAAAGAAGCTTTTGGCAATGAGTTTGAACCCTTCATACGGGCTGAGTGGGACGAGAAAGGGAAAGAAATCTATCGCAACAACAAACGCACTTCGTGAACGCGCTTACAGTTTTCTGTTTAGCGTATAGCTGAAGTTGTCGTTGCCCACGCGCAACGCATCGTTCTTGTCGAGGAAGTACAGCACATGGTCGTCGCCCACAAGCAGCGAAAGCGTTTTCTCCGGCTTATCCGGATCAAGGCGTATTACGATTGCGTCGCGGTGCGGCTCGGTTCCTTCCACAATTGCCCACGTGCCTTCGATGTTACCGGGCTTGTTGTCCATCACCCTTCGAAATTGATACGTTGTCGGTTTATGCGTGCCGGCGTCGCGCTTAAGAACAAGGCGCCATTTCAATTTAAAGCACTGGTCGCTCACATTCCACTGGTTGTCGCGCGCTATGTCCTGGCATGGAGTACGGCCGTCAAACGTAAGTTGCGACGCGGTGTCCGTCAATATCATCCGCGCTGCTTTAAATTTCGGCAACTCCCGGTTGGCATCGGGTTCAATTTTGTTGAACGTGTAACTCCACCCTCCGTTACCTACCATCAGCCTGCTATCGGCCGTGAGTATATGAAGTAAGTTTTGATTCACTTTAAACAGGGTGAACGGAGAGGCAAACGAACTGGTGTGCAGTTGATAGATAGTGCCCGAAAGTATGTTGTCGTTTCGGCGGGCGACTGTCACCGTGCCTGTGGTCGACTTTGTTGTGCCCCCTTGTTTAAACCCAAGTGTGTTTGGTTGAGATTCGCCGTAGGTCCACTCAATTTGAAAACGTTTGTCGCTTTCGCGGATTTGAATTCTCCATCGCACAAAATCAACCAACGTGGCGGCAGGTATGCGCAGCAATTGTTTGAGCTCGGTGTCGGCAGGTGTGCAGCCTGCATAAATCACTTCGCCAGATGATGTTTCTGGCAGCGTGTCAAGCGGTAGCACCGACAACGAACTAAGAATAGCCAGCAACAACCACTTCATGGTGCGGATTAGTTTCGTTCGTACACTTCTCTGATGGTGATTACCTCGTCGCTGCCGAATTCCGGGAAATCGCAGCAATATTGCGACTCGGTCAATCTGATCTCAAGTATCAGGCGGTCGCTTGAAAAGCCAACCACATCGTAAGTCCACAACTCGGAACCGGGGTTGACGAAAGCGCGATGTATCTGCAATTGGCTGCCTTGCAATGCCCAGGTGCCCGTCATATAAGCGCCGAAGTACTCGCCGCCCTCCACAAGCCCCAGGTATTTAGCGGTTCCTAATCCGGGCATGTATTGGTTGGCGTCTACACCATTCAGATAAATGGCCTTCGAAGACCAGCTACCTACAATATTCTGTTCCCGAATTCTTTGTACATCGCTCCCACATGAAAGCGCAACGAATCCGATCAAGACAACAAGAATGGAAGGTCGCATACATCACGTGATTTTGGTTTGCCACCGAAATTAATCATTTCCGGGTTCAGGCGGTCCGGCCGGCCGGCAGAATATTTCAATGTTGGCCCTGCGCGGTCTTAAGGGGCTATCCGCCGGCCTTTACGCCAAGCTTTTTCAACACCTCACCGGATATGTCGTACTTATTATCGGCATACAGCACCACGTCGCCGCCACCCACCAACTGAGGGTTGATGATGTAGGCGTAGCCTCCCTCTTTGGCCACGGCTTCGATGGCGTCGCCTATTTTTGTGAGCACCGGGGCGATCAAATCGTTTTGCTTTTTTTGAATCGCATCCTGCGCGTCCTGCCGAAACTTTTGGATGTTGTCCTGAAGATAAGCCAACTCCGACTCCTTGTCCTGCTTGATTGTAGGAGGCGTGTCGGCGGGCAACTCAGCGAACGCTTTGTACTTTGTTTCAAATTCCTGCGTTTTCACTTTCAACTGGTTTTGCAGTTGCGTTTCGAAAGTTTTCAATTCCGTCTCTATCTGTTTGTATTCAGGCAACTGCCGGAAGATGTGCTCCCAATCGGCATGTCCAATTTTTTGCGATTGCGATTCGGGTTTCGTTTGTGCGTACAGTGTCACGCCTGACCATAGCAGGAGAATGCAGAAGCATGCGGTAACTCTCATAGTTTTGGTTTTTTTGATCTCCCTTCAAGATGCCCACGGAATTAAAATAGTTGTAGGTATGTGTTTCGAATGCCGACGCATTACAACAACCAAATATCATTTCTGTCGGTGGAAAAATTTATGGACAGGGTCTTAAATGAAGACCAACCCGGTGTTCAATTAATTGCGTCTTCAAAATGTACCACATCAGGCTGGCTGCCGAGCGTTACCGCGATCACATCGAACCGCACATGCCCGTGCCAGTCGGTGCTAAGGATAAACTCCTCTGCGGCCATAAAGAGGAGGTTTGCTTTTTTGAAATCCACAAAACTCTCCGGCTCGCCGTAGTCCGACGATCGTCGTGTTTTCACTTCTACAAAGAGAAGCCAATCTTCTTTCTGAGCAATGATGTCTATCTCCGCTTTCTTATAGCGATAATTTCTGACAACGATTTCGAAGCCGTTTTGTCTTAAATAGTCGGCTGCAAGATTTTTCGCCGAGGGCGCCTGTTATGATTTTATCGGTCACGGGAATGTCATACCTTTGATCTGGAAAATAATGAATATGTCCACCACCAGAAAATATATTGAAGGCTTTACGCGCCAGCTCGCCGACGCCTTGAGGTAGGGCAGTCGATTGACTTAGTCCGGCCGGGCAGCGACATACGTCACATTGTGATGGCCGGCATGGGCGGCTCCGGCATTGGCGCCAACCTGGTGGAGTCGCTTACGTTCAGCCGCATTCCCATTCCCATCACGGTCTGTAAGAGCTACAACATTCCGCAATTTGTAAGTCCGCACACGTTGTTTATCGCGTGCTCCTACAGTGGCAACACGGAGGAAACCGTGGCCGCGCTGCAGAAGGCTTTGCTCAAGCGTGCACAGGTGATCGTGATCGCCTCGGGCGGCAAGCTGCTCGACATTGCACGCGAATACAACCTCGTTTACATTCAACTACCCGGCGGCTCGGGCAGCCCTCGCGCCATGATTGGCTACAACATGACGTGCCTGCTCTATGCGCTGTATCATACCAACCTGATCGGGGCCGCTTTCATGAAAGAAACGGAGAACGCCATCGAGTACCTCGACCGGGGCGAGAAGGCGGTGCAAGCCGAGGCAGAACTGATTGCAAAGAAACTGCGCGGCAAGCTGCCGGTAATCTATTGCGATGCGCGGCTGCAGGCAATGGCGTTGCGCTTTCAGCAACAGCTAAATGAAAATGCCAAACAACTGGCCCACGTTAACACGTTTCCCGAAATGAACCACAACGAACTTGTGGGCTGGCGGTTCCCGGAGAATCTTATGCCTATGCTGCAGGTTGTATACCTGTATTCAGACCACGACCACGAACGTGTGGAGAAGCGACTGGAGATATGCAGAGACATTTTTGAGAAGAAATCGAACCCCATCATCGACATCATCGGCGAGGGAGCTTCGTTGCTTGAGCAATATTACTACCTCATTCACCCTTACCGATTGGGTGTCTTATTTTCTCGCTCGCGAAAACGGCGTGGAGCCCGATCCTATCGAAGCGATCGCGTACCTGAAAACCGAACTCGACAAAG
>JAAURZ010000517.1 GCA_012031955.1 Bacteroidia bacterium | reverse complement strand
TCAAGGTCAGTTGACTTCATCGACCATTTGCAATCGAAGGGCAGTGGAGCGTGCGATGAAATACCCAGGCTCATCATGTTCGTCTCATCGGCTGCTACGGCATACTCGCCAATCGCGCCCTTGCCATCGCAGTAGTGAGAATGCGTATGATAGTTCGACCACATAAGTATAGACGTTCAAGATAGAATGAAAATGGGAATCCACCTTTTGCCTTAGTTATTTTATTTAACTGGAAATTCATGAGTAACATGTTGGTTAATGATCGATTCGTTTCATCTTTGGAAGTTAAACAAACCAGCATGCAGGACCAATCGGTGGATATCATTGTAGTGGGAGGAGGAATAGTGGGCCTGGCGCATGCATACATGGCTTTGAAGAAAGGCTACAAAGTAGCACTGTTTGAACGTGAGCACTTCGCCATCGGCGCGTCGGTCCGGAATTTCGGTTTGGTGTGGCCTATAGGCCAGGAGCCAGGTGCCGGTCTTGATCGTGCGCTGCGCAGCCGTCAGCATTGGCTCGACGTAACCGCCGACGCAGGATGCTGGATCAATACCAGTGGGTCGCTGCACCTCGCATATCATGAAGACGAGCGCCGCGTGCTCGAAGAGTTCATGGCATTGTATGCCGGTACGGACGGCTACGCCTACGAGTGGCTATCGCCCGGGGCTGTGCGAGAGAAAGCACCGGCGGTGCGCGAGAACGGCCTCAAAGGCGCGTTGTTCAGCACCACGGAATGCACCGTCAATCCGCGAGAAGTAATAAGACGCATACCGGTATGGTTGCACGAAAAACATGGCCTCATCCTCAAGTTCGGTCAGACAGTCACGCAAATAAGTTTTCCTCGTGTATCCACAAGCACCGAGACATGGAAGGCCGACAAAATCTATGTGTGCAACGGCGCCGACTTCGAGACGCTTTACCCGACATTGTTTCAGCAGCGCGACATAACCAAATGCAAGCTGCAGATGATGAAGGCTACGATACCCCAAAAGACATTCGACCTCGGCCCGTCATTGTGTGCCGGC
Source organism: Bacteroidia bacterium (assembly GCA_012031955.1). The sequence continues at coordinate 2,102 of JAAURZ010000517.1, read as the reverse complement.
CTTACGCTGAGGCACTACGCGGCCTTCTCGCGCTGTACATCGCTGCGCGACCTGGATGCACGTTACGATCACGAAGCTCCCGTTTTTAAAGAACATGGCGTGCATGTGCTCGTTTCACAAAACAATAACGGCGAGCTCATCATCGGCGACTCACATCACTACGGAAAAACAGTAGAGCCATTCGATAACGAAAGCGTGAACGAGATTATCCTCGACTATCTTCGATCATTCACACAATTCGAAGGCTTGCAGATTACCGAGCGGTGGCATGGCGTCTATCCCAAAGCGCAGGGTCAGCTCAACCTCCTGGTAGAACCGGAGCCAGGCGTTACCATTGTGAACGGACTCGGCGGAGCCGGCATGACCCTCAGCTTCGGGCTTGCCGAAGAAGTAATCGGCGCACCTCTGACGCTTATTTTGATACAATCAGGTAGATCACCAACATGGTGGCGCGCCTGCGCGTGTTATTCATGGGAAGGTGCGGGCGCGACGCGTCGAAATAGATCGCATCACCTTCTTCCAGCACGATCACATCGTTGTTGATCTGATATTCGCAACTTCCCGAGATCATGTACTTGAATTCGTAACCATCGGTGGTCGTCGGTTTTCCCTTGCAGCCCGGCTCGAGCGTAAGCAGCACAGCCTCCATCGTGCTTGTGGGAATGGTCTGAGAAAAAATATGCTCGTATATAAATCCCTGGCGACCCTCCCGTGTCACCGGCTGAAAGGAGTCGCGCTTTTATGTGCAGATAATCCTTTCCATTTAGCAGCACCATGTCTTCGAAGAATTCTTTCAGCGAAATGTTGAGCGACTGAATCAGATTCACGAACACGGGCAGCGACGGTATGGTGCGCGAGTTTTCCACCTTCGACAAAAGTCCTTTGCTTACACGTGAGCGGTTCGCAAGTTCCTGTATCGTCAAGTTCTTTTCGAGTCTCACTGCGCGTATTTTTGCGCTATACGCGATACAATTTCGTTGTCGATCATAAGTCTGTTTGTGTTTCCTTCCGGTAAACATAAAAAATTACGGGCTTCAAAAAATGCGAGCAAAAACAAGCACTGCGATGTGGTTAATGAATTGTTATGCTCCAACTTCAATTGGGACGAAGAATCAAAAGTTTAGTATTTGTCAATTAAGTGAACGTTAACATCGGCAGCCGATCCCATTTCAAATTTGATTCAGAGGTAACGTTGGTCTAAACGAAACTTCAAGGCAATTGTCAACCTTTGATGAAAGAAAACAAGTGCCATAGCCCTCAATTAAGAACCGGGATCTTGGGAGGATCCCGGTCTTGGTTGCAAACACTGACCTGATGTGCACATCAGCGACCTGTGCCGCGGTGGTCTTGTATTCCAATTGTAGAAACCACAAAACCCCCTATGTTTATGAATCAAAATGTACTAAAGAAATTCCATTCTTTAGAGAAACCACCAAGAGGCGGACTCATCTTTTTGCTGCTGTTGCTGGCCGTATGCACAAGCTTTGGCCAAAGCACGGTGAGCGGAAGCGTTGTGTCGGCCGAAGATTCAGCCCCGATACCCGGTGCCAATATTCTGGTCAAGGGTACAGCCAATGGTACCATCACCGACGCTAACGGTGAGTTCACCATCGAGATACCGTCGGCAAATGCGGTGTTGGTTATTTCATTTGTCGGGTACAATACGCAGGAGCTTGCTCTCGAAGGGCAAACCACCGTGCGCATCACACTCGAAACCGACGCCCGGGAACTTTCGGAGGTAGTTGTAACCGCGTTGGGGATCGAGAAAGAGAAACGCGATCTGGGCTATGCGGTCCAGGAGATTAAAGGCGACCAAATGTCGCAGGCCCGCGAGACCAACCTGGTAAATGGGTTGTCAGGCAAAATTGCCGGCGTGCAGGTTGTAGGAAACCCAAGCGGACTCGGTGCCTCGGCGCGCGTACCATTCCGCGGTGAGCGTTCGCTCGATATCAACAACAAGTTCTTCCGCTCGCGAGTCTACCTCTCCATGATTTCGCGCAAGATCGGTGACCTGGACACCGCCGTGCGAGAGGCGATCGGCTCGAAGATCAGCTGCCCCAACTTCTACCGCGAGACCCTGGACGCGCTGGTAATGACGCTGC
>JAAURZ010000516.1 GCA_012031955.1 Bacteroidia bacterium | reverse complement strand
CCTTAATCGTACTAACGACCGCGTGCACGCTTTTAATAAACTACTTCACCGTGAAGGACCGCGACTACACACGGATGATGATGCGGCGGCAGCATTTGTATTTTCCGTTATTTGAAAAATACCTGACCAAGTATGGGCTGCCCAATGAGTTGAAATATCTTTCCATAATAGAGTCCGGGCTTAACCCGCGCGCAGTGTCGCGCGCAAGGGCGGTAGGTCTGTGGCAATTCATGTCGGCCACGGGGCGCTATTATGGCCTGCACAACGACTGGTATATTGACGATCGCATGGACCCTGAAAAGGCTACCGACGCGGCATGCAGATACTTGCGCGACTTGTACAACATGTTTCACGACTGGGAACTTGCGCTGGCCGCGTACAACACCGGGCCGCAAATGTAAAACGCGCCATCCGCCGCGCAGGCTACAAGAAGTCATTCTGGGAGATTTATCCTAACCTGCCGCGCGAAACGCGTTCTTACGTGCCGCAGTTTGTGGCCATCGCATACACCATGAACTACCTGGAGGCGCACAACTTTATTGACGAAGGATATGAAATCACACAGCCCTTCGACACGTTGCGGGTCACCAATAAGTTTTTCAATTTCGAAACCTTCGCGCACCTCACAGAAACATGCGTGGAGGATTTGCAAAAGCTTAATCCGTCTATCTTGCACAACGCTGTGCCGGAGATGAAAAAGGAATTCGTACTTCGCATACCGAGTCTTGCCGGCGAGCGGCTCGCGGCCGACCGGCTGGGGATACTCGACTCCGCATCGAAAGTGGGGAAGAAACAAATCGAGCACCTGGCGCGCAACAGCGAAGGGAGCACTTACGGCCGCGACCGTGTAATCTACAAAGTACGCAGCGGCGACGTGCTTGGCTCCATTGCGATACGCTACGGCGTGCGTGTAAATGACATCAAGAAGTGGAATAATCTTCGCAGCAACACCATCCGCGTGGGACAGCGTCTCAACATCTGGATGCGCGGCGCGTCGACACCGAGTCAGGCCATGGCATCGGCACGCACCCCGGCGGCCATCACACCCATGCCGGTACCTGATTCCAAAACGTACGTCGTTCAACCCGGCGACACCCTGTGGGATATATCACGCAAGTTTGAAGGGCTCACGATTGAAAAGCTCAAAACACTTAACCAGCTGTCCAACAATAAAATTCAACCCGGACAAAAGCTGATCATCGGAATTTAGTCTTCCCCCAAATTGTTGGTCTTTAAACATGGATAACAAACTTATCTGTGGTACTTTGCCAAGAGCAGGTGTGTGACTTACTTGCACGCTGCGCATTAACAATAAAAATGAAATTGAGCCTATGATACGCATCAGCCTGGCTGTCATACTACTGGTCACGCTCGCATCGTGCGGCGGCAAACGCGATCCGGAATATATGCAGGAAGCGACGGGTAAACCCGGCGACATGATCGTGTTGATGGACTCGCTGCAACGCAAAGGCCCCGTGGGCGAAGAGATCAGCAAGGTGCTTCAGGCCGGCGTGGAAGGACTACCACGCGAAGAACCTATGTTCAATGTCACCTGGGTTCATCCACGCAAATCAATACGGCTGCTCACGCAGATAAGGAACCTGGTATACGTATTCACACTCGACCAAAAGACGCAGGGCACACGGGTGTTACTCGATCAGTTTTCACCTGAAACACGCGAGCGTATCCGAACCGACACCAGCTTTTATATCACCACCGCTGAAAACGAGTTTCGCGAGGGCAGAAGGTGATGTACCTGTTTGGCGACACAGAAGAAAATCTTATTCGCCATATCCGCGAAAACGGCCCCAGGATCACCGCCTTCTTCAACAACGCCGAAAGAGAAAGGCTAATGGCCAAAATGTTCACCCGGTCTACAAAAAGCATAAGCGATATGCTCGAACGCGAATGGCAGATAGGACTGAAGGTACCCGTGGGATACAAGTTGGCGCAGAAAGAAGAAAACTTTGTGTGGTTCCGCGAGATCGAAGCAAACGCCGACAAAGATGTGTTCGTGGCGGCGAAGGCGTACAACTCCGAATATCAATTGTTACCCGACAGCCTCATGGCGTGGCGCGAGCAGATCACAAAAAAGTACATCTACGAAAACCCCGACAATCCCGACAGCTACGTGATCACCGAACGCGAAGTACCTTCTATCCCCGTAAGGGCCAAACAGGTAGATTTCAAGGGCGACTACGCAATGGAAATACGAGGCCTCTGGCGCACCAACAACTTTTCCATGGGAGGGCCCTTTTTAGGTTATGGCGTGGTTGACAGCAACCGTGGCATTATTTACTATGTGGAAGGTTTCGCATACAGTCCGGGCAAGGACCAGCGGGAAATAATGCGCGAGCTGGAAACCGTTTTGTGGACCTTCGAGACGACAAAAATGCGCGGGGCCGCCCCTGCCCAATAGTACTTCAACGTACTTCGCCCACATCGCTTGCATAACGTCACATTTGTTATCTTTGACGGCTAAGCCCAGAACGTACCCATGTCTATTAAGATCAGAAAACAAGACGCCCTCAACTATCACATGCAGGGCCAACCCGGCAAGATTGAAGTTGTTCCCACAAAAGTACTAAGCTCTCAACTCGACCTGGCCCTCGCCTATTCGCCTGGCGTGGCCGAACCCTGCAAGGAGATTGCTGCAAACAAGGAAGACGTATATAAATATACCGCCAAGGGCAACCTCGTGGCCGTTATCTCCAACGGCACGGCTGTGCTGGGGCTGGGCAACATCGGGCCTGAGGCCGCCAAGCCGGTGATGGAAGGCAAAGGTGTATTGTTCAAAAAATTTGCCGGCATAGATGTTTTCGACATCGAGATTGCTGAAGAAGATCCGGACGAGTTCATCAAGATCGTGAAGTCGCTGGAGCCCACCTTCGGCGGTGTTAACCTCGAAGACATAAAGGCACCCGAGTGTTTCAAGATCGAGGCGGCGTTGCGTGAAAAGATGAACATCCCCATCATGCACGACGATCAACACGGCACGGCCATCATCTCCGCCGCCGCACTTCTGAATTCGCTGGAGGTTGTAAACAAAAAAATCGAAGAGATCAAAATCGTGGTGAACGGTGCCGGCGCGCCGCCGTAAGCTGTACCAAGTTGTACATCGCACTCGG